>NZ_JBVHQB010000008.1:243208-366476 GCF_055567635.1 Streptomyces sp. NPDC026500
GGCGCCACGCACGTCCGAGCGCGCACGACCTCCCGCCGTCCACGCCCGTCGGGCGGGCGGGCGCAGCCTCTCGCCGTCCACGCCCGTCGGGGCGGGCGCAGCCGCTCGGCGCCACGCACGTCCGAGCGCGCACGACCTCCCGCCGTCCACGCCCGTCGGGCGGGCGGGCGCAGCCTCTCGCCGTCCACGCCCGTCGGGGCGGGTGCAACCGCTCGCCGTCCACGCCGTCGGGGCGGGTGCAGCCGCTCGGCGCCACGCACGTCCGAGCGCGCACAGCCTCCCGCCATCCACGCCCGTCGGGCGGGCGCAGCCTCTCGCCGTCCACGCCGTCGGGGCGGGCGCAGCCGCTCGGCGCCACGCACGTCCGAGCGCGCACGACCCCTCGCCGGCCACGCCCGCCGGGGCGGGTGCGCCGCTCGGCGTGCGCGCCCGTCCGAGCGTGCACGACCCCTCGCCGTCCGCTCCCGTCGAGCGGGCGCACCCCTGGCCGCACGCGCCCGTCGGGCGTGCGGGACTCCGCGACGTCCGCACCCGGCGTGGCCTGTACGAGCCCTCGACGGATGGCCCGCCCTCGGTTAAGCACGAGTGGCATGTCGAAGAAAACGCGGAAACGCAAGTGGCGCATCAAGAAGG
Organism: Streptomyces sp. NPDC026500; assembly: GCF_055567635.1. Taxonomy (NCBI): domain Bacteria; kingdom Bacillati; phylum Actinomycetota; class Actinomycetes; order Kitasatosporales; family Streptomycetaceae; genus Streptomyces; species Streptomyces sp. NPDC026500. The sequence goes on from NZ_JBVHQB010000008.1 coordinate 243,842, forward strand.
GCCGCTCGAACCACGGCCACCGTCCGGCGTGACCCACGCTCCGCACCGAAGGGCCGGCCGGGCAGCCTCTCCGAGGCGCCCGGCCGGCCCTGTCCCGCCCCGTCCGCTCAAGCGGCGGGAGGTCCCGGCGGTGTGGCCGGGTACGGGTTCTGCTCGTACGGGTCGGGGTCCCGGGGGCCGAAGAGGGCCATCAGGCCGAGGTGGACCACCAAGGCGCTCAGGGGCCACGCCAGCAGCGCACCCTTGGCCCCGAGCTTCAGCGGCGCGGAGAACGTGACGCCCTTGCCCACGGCCTTGGCGTGCGCGACCACGTTCTGCGGGGGCCCGAGCCAGATCCCGATCCGCCAGGCGAGGAGCGATCCGAGCAGGCCTCCCAGGGCGAGCGCGATCACCAGGGGCACACCGCCCCGCCGTCGTACGAGGAACACGACCAGGGCGCTCAGCGCCCCGAAGCCCAGCGCGAGCAGGGTGAAGGTCCCGTCGACGCCGATCGCCTGCTCCCCCTCGGTGTCCTTGAGGTACACCGCGGTGGCGTCCGCGATCAGTGGCACATGCGGCGCCAGCCACGACCAGAGCACCCCGAGCAGAGCTCCCGCGAGGGCGACCGCGACCGTGATCACGGCGGCTTCCCGCAGTTCGGTCTTCATCCCGGGTCCGTCCTGTCCGTAGGAGACCTCGTAGGCCGCCGGATACACGGGGTAACCCGCGGGTCCGGGAGCGTGCGGGGCCTGCCAGGCGGGGTGCGGTTGCTGCCGGTCCTGCGGGGACTGTTCGTGCGGCGGCGGAGGTGGAGTCAGCGGAGCGGTCACCCTGCCATCGTGCCAGGCCCCGCTGTCGGCCGCGTCACCGGACGGCCGCCCGACGGTAGGCCCAGGCCGCGAGGCCCAGTGAGGCCACCCCGACTCCGGCGCAGACGGCCAGATCGCCGAGGACGACGGCCCAGTCGGGATGCGCCCCGAAGGTGCGTGCGAAGGCCTCGACACCGTAGGTCGAGGGCAGCAGATCCCGGGCGTACTGCACCGCGGTCGGCATCCGGTCCGCCGGGAGAACGCCCAGCAGCAAGGCCGCGGACATGCCCATCTGGCCGAGCAGGGTGGCGAGCTCGGGCCGCGGCGCGAGCAGCCCGAACGCGGCCCCGAGCCCGGCGAGCGCGGCGCCCGCGAGCGGGACGACCGCGGCGAGCACCCACAGGTGGGCCAGCGGCAGCCCGAAGAGCAGGCACCCGAAGACGGCGGTGACGGCGGTGCCGGGCACCGTGAAGGACGCGTACGCGCCGGCGGCGCCGAGCACCACGGCCGCCGGCGGCACCGGCAGCGTCGCGTAGTGGTCGAGCCCGCCGCTCGCCCTCAGCTGCCCGAAGTACTGCGCGAGCAGGTTGAGGGCGACGAAGGCGACGACCAGGACGGTCGCCCCGGCCACCACGGCGCGCGCCTCGGCACCGCCGTCCACCACCCCGCGCATCATGATCATGATGCCGACGGACTGGAAGGTGGCCACGAACAACAGCGGGATCCGCGCGACGCGGGCCCGGGAGAGCTGCGCCCGGTACACGGCGGCCAGCGACGGCCACAGCCGCGCACGCGGCCCCAGCTCCGCGACGGAACCGGCGTCCTCGGCCAGCGGCAGCGCGCCGCCCGGCAGGACTCCAGCGGGTACGACACTCACGTCGAACTGCTCCCCTTCACTCCGGCAGCCGTCCTGTTCCGCACTCGTACGACGCCCCTCTCCCGTACGGATTCCACACCCCGGACGCTCACGCCTTCACCAGTCCCTGCGTCGCGTGGCCGCCGAGCGCCAGGTACACGTCCTCCAGGCTGGGCGTTGCCAGCGTGAAGTCGTCGAGGGCGGCGAAGGCGGCCCCGCCGGTGACCGTGGCGACGGCCGCGCGGGCCTCCTCGGGCGCGAGCCGCAGCGTCCAGCGGCGGCCCGACTCGACGGCGCGGGCACGCAGCGCGACGACCTCGGGGACGTGCAGCGGGGCGCTCTCGCGCCAGACGAGTTCGACCCGCACCTCGCCCGCGACCCGTTCCTTGAGCCCGGCCGGGGTGTCGCAGGCGATGACCCGTCCCTCGTCGAGGACGGCGACCCGGTCGAGGACCGTCTCGGCCTCGATGACGTTGTGGGTGACGAGCAGGACCGTGGCGCCGTGCTCCGCGCGACGCCGGTCGACGGCGGCCCAGACGGCGCGCCGGGCGACGGGGTCCATGCCGGTGGTGGGCTCGTCGAGGACCAGCAGCGGGCGCCGCCCGACGAGTGCGGCGGCGAAGCAGGCGAGCCTGCGCTGCCCGCCCGAGAGCTTCTTCAGGGGGCGGGAGGCGAGCGGGGCCAGACCCAGTTCGTCGAGGACGGCGTCCCGCTCGGCCCGCGCCGCGCGCAGGTCGAGCCCGCGCAGCCGCCCGGTCGTCTCGGCGGCGAGGGACACGGTCAGCTCGTCCAGGGCGGTGGACTCCTGCCCGAGGTAGGCGAGGATCCGGGCCGCCCGCTCGGGATGGCGCACGATGTCGTGCCCGAGGATCTCCACACTGCCGCTGTCGGGACGCATCAGCCCGGTCAGCTGGCGTACGAGGGTGGACTTCCCGGCGCCGTTCGGCCCGAGCAGCCCGAAGATCTCGCCCCGCCGGATGTCCAGACGTACCCCGTCGGTGGCCCTGACCTCGGGTGTCGCCGGGGTGCCACGACGGCCACGGACCGCCGGATAGGTCTTGGTGAGACCTCGCACGGCGCACACGACATCGCCCCTGTGTCCCATTCGGACCGCCTGTGCCGTGCGCGTACTCACGAAGGACGAGAGTACGTGGTCCGATGGCCTGTTACGCGATCGGGGCGGTGGCGGACCCCGGGCGAAGGCCTCCGCGGGCCTTCGCCGACGGCTTCGGATCACTCCCCGACGGGCGCGTGCTCCGTCGCGGTGCGCACATCGATCTCCCGCCAGAATCCGGCCCGGATCGCGTAGCGGTCGTGCTCGTCGATCTGGTCGTCCTTGTGCGCGAGCAGGCCGAAGCGGGCCGCGTAGCGCAGCAGCTCGCCGTCCACCCGGTGCGGAACCCGCGGGTACATCGCCGACAGCTTCTGCAGATGGCTCGGGTCGGTGAGGCGCCCCATCCAGCGGCGCGCGAAGACCTGGCCGACCTCGTAGGGGTCACCGCCGACGGTGGTGATGTCCTCCTCGCGGTCCGCCCACCGCTGCTCCGCGGAGGTGAGCTGGGCGAGCGTGGGCAGCGCGGCCGCCTCCGGTGACTCCATGGCGCCGCCGGGCCGGTCGACCCAGCCCTTGTCCGAGGACCAGCGCAGCGTCGCGTTCGTGGGGTGCTGGGCGGGCTGGGTGCCCGGTCCGCGGAGCGCGGCCAGGTCCTTCGGTGTGGGGACCCCCTTGGGGGCGGGCATCCGCTCCTGGGTGCCGTTCTGCGATTCGGCCGCCTGATGGTGTTCGGCCTCCTGGACGGAGCGCTCGGCCGCCGCCGCGAGGGCGGACTCGGGCAGCGGCGCGGAGAGGATGGCGGCGATCTCCGGGCGCGGAACCGGCGACGGGGCGCAGATCCCGCCGATCTCCTTGGCGCGCACGGCCTTGGTGATCCAGGCGCGGTCGAGCACCCGCCGCTCGTCGGCCTCGGCCACCAGGTCCTCGGACTGGTTGTAGTCGCCGTCCGCGGCCTGCACGGCCCACAGGTGCACGGCCACGCCGTGCTCCTTGGCGGCCATCATGCCCGGCAGCAGATCGCCGTCGCCGGTCACGAGGACCACGTCGGAGCAGGCCCGGTTGCGCGCCAGCTCGGTCAGCTCGGCGTGCATGGCGGCGTCGACGCCCTTCTGCGCCCACCGCCCGTCGCTGCGGGTCAGTGCGCCCAGGCGCACCGTCACCCGCGGCATCACGCGCAGCCTGCGGTGCTCGGGCTGCGGTACCCGGTCGGGGGCGCCGTCGAACCAGTAGATGCGCAGCAGGGGCCGCTCCGTGTCGGACTCGGCGCGCTCGCGCAGGCCCTGGATGAGGGCGGTGTGGTCGACGGTGATCCGGGATCGCGAAGGCTCCCCGGCGAGGAGACTGGCAGCGGCCCCCAGCAGATACCCGGCGTCCACCAGGACGATGCAGCGGTCCACGCGATCCACCCTCTTTCCGGGAGGTTTGCTTCGGGCTTCCTTGGAGTCTGCCCGACCGTGCGGAGGTTAACGGCCGGAACTCGATCTTCGGCGTGGCGGATCGGAAGAACACCTACCGACAGGTCTAATTACGCACCGTAATTCTACGAAATGCGCCACTTGCCAGCCTATGTGAATCTGGTCGCGGCCCTGGCCCCTAGATCCCCTTCAGGAGGCAGATCACCATGGCCAAGAACAAGAATCGCAAGCAGGGCGGCCAGCAGGACCGCTCCTCGCAGGCTGAGCGTGCGCAGGAGCAGGCACAGCGGTCGTCGGCGCAGGCACAGCAGTCGCCGATGTCGCAGGCCCAGGGCAGCCCCGCTGATGTTGCCCGTAAGCATCAGAAGCGCTTCGGCCACAACTAAAGGCCGCCGCGCGGGCTGTTGAGGCCCAGGCACGCACCGAGGGGCGCATCCGGTACCGGATGCGCCCCTCGGTGCGTGGTCGGTCTCGCCGTACGGCCTGCCGGACCGGCGTCGCGCCCTACGGCCTCTCCCCGATGTCAGCCGGCCAGGCAGGCCGGGCCGAGCAGCACCTTCAGGTCGCCGAAGAGCGCGGGGTCCGGCTTCACCCGGTGCCGGTCGAGCCGCAGCACCGTGGTCTTGCTCGGGCCCTGGAGCCTGATGCGGACCTCGCTCTCGCCCTTGTGGTGGCTGAGGATCTCGCCGAGGCGGCTGACCATGGGCGGAGTGACCTTCAGCGCCGGGATGGTGAGGATCACGGGCGCGTTGGTGCCCGCGTTCGACAGGTCCGGGACCTGGAGCTCCATCGCGACCAGCCGCGGCACGTCCTCGCGCTTGTCGAGGCGCCCCTTGACGAAGACGACCGCGTCCTCGACGAGCTGGGTCGACACCAGCTGGTACGTCGCCGGGAAGAACATGCACTCGATGGAGCCCGCGAGGTCCTCCACGGTGGCGATCGCCCAGGCGTTGCCCTGCTTGGTCATCTTGCGCTGCAGGCCCGAGATGATGCCGCCGATCGTGACGACGGCGCCGTCCGCGTGCTCGCCTCCGGTCAGCTGCGAGATGCCCGCGTCCGCCTTGTCGGACAGGACGTGCTCCAGGCCGAAGAGCGGGTGGTCGGAGACGTACAGGCCGAGCATCTCCCGCTCCTGGGCGAGCAGATAGACCTTGTCCCACTCATCGGTGGTGAACTCCACGTCGAGTCCGAAGCCGGGCTCGCTGGTGTCCTCGTCCCCCATGCCGCCGAAGAGGTCGAACTGGCCCTCGGCCTCCTTGCGCTTGACCGCCACCACGTTGTCGATCATCGGCTCGAACTGCGCGGTGAGGCCCTTGCGGGTGTGCCCCATCGTGTCGAACGCGCCCGCCTTGATCAGTGATTCCGTGGTGCGCTTGTTGCAGGCGACCGCCTCGACCTTGTCGAGGTAGTCCGGGAAGGAGGCGTACTTCCCCTTGGCCTTGCGGCTGCGGATGATCGACTCCACCACGTTCGTGCCGACGTTGCGGACGGCGGAGAGGCCGAAGAGGATCACGTCGTCGCCCTGGGCGGCGAAGTTCTGCTCGGACTCGTTCACATTGGGCGGCAGCACCTTGATGCCCATGCGCCGGCACTCGTTGAGGTAGACGGCCGACTTGTCCTTGTCGTCCTTGACCGAGGTGAGCAGCGCGGCCATGTACTCGGCCGGGTAGTTCGCCTTCAGGTAGCCGGTCCAGTACGAGACCAGTCCGTACGCGGCGGAGTGGGCCTTGTTGAAGGCGTAGCCGGCGAAGGGGACCAGCACGTCCCACAGGGCCTGGATGGCCTCGTCGCTGTAGTTGTTCTTCCGGGCGCCCTCCTGGAAGAGGACGAAGTTCTTCGCCAGCTCGTCGGGCTTCTTCTTGCCCATCACGCGGCGCAGGATGTCGGCCTCGCCGAGCGAGTACCCGGCGATGATCTGGGCGGCCTTCTGCACCTGCTCCTGGTACACGATCAGGCCGTAGGTGACGGCCAGCACCTCTTCGAGCGGCTTCTCCAGCTCCTTGTGGATCGGGGTGATCTCCTGGCGCTTGTTCTTGCGCTCCGCGTAGTTGATGTGCGAGTTCATGCCCATCGGGCCCGGCCGGTACAGGGCCGAGACGGCGGAGATGTCCTCGAAGTTGTCGGGCTGCATCTGGCGGAGCAGCGAGCGCATCGGGCCGCCGTCGAACTGGAAGACGCCGAGGGTGTCACCGCGGCAGAGCAGTTCGAACGTCTTGGGGTCGTCCAGCGGGAGGGCGAGCATCTCCAGGTCGATGCCCTTGTTGGCCTTCACCATCTTGATGGCGTCGTCCATGATCGTGAGGTTGCGAAGGCCCAGGAAGTCCATCTTCAGCAGGCCCAGCGACTCGCACTGGGGGTAGTCCCACTGGGTGATGGTCACGCCGTCGGTGTGCCGCACCCAGATGGGGGCGTGGTCGACGATGGGCTCGCTGGACATGATCACGCCGGCGGCGTGCACGCCCATCTGCCGGACCAGGCCCTCGACGCCCTTGGCGGTGTCGATGACCTTCTTCACGTCCGGCTCGTTCTCGTACATCCCGCGGATCTCGCCGGCCTCGCTGTAGCGGGGATGCGAGGGGTCGGTGATGCCGTTCAGGTCGATGCCCTTGCCGAGGACGTCGGCGGGCATCGCCTTGGTGAGCCGGTCACCCATCGCGTACGGGTAGCCCAGCACGCGCGCGGAGTCCTTGATGGCGTTCTTCGCCTTGATCTTGCCGTACGTGCCGATCATGGCGACCTTGTCGGCGCCGTACTTCTCGGTCACGTACCTGATCACCTCGACGCGCCGACGCTCGTCGAAGTCGATGTCGACGTCGGGCATGGAGACGCGCTCGGGGTTGAGGAACCGCTCGAAGATCAGACCGTGCGGGATCGGGTCGAGGTCGGTGATGCCCATGGCGTACGCGACGATCGAGCCGGCCGCGGAACCACGGCCGGGGCCCACCGCGATGCCCTGCTTCTTGGCCCACATGATGAAGTCGGCGACGACGAGGAAGTACCCCGGGAACCCCATCTGGATGATGACGTCCATCTCGTACTCGGCCTGCTTCTGGCGGTCCTCGGGGACGCCGCCGGGGAAGCGGCGCTCCATGCCGAGGCGCACCTCCTCCTGGAACCAGGTGACCTCGGTGAAGCCGTCCGGGATGTCGAACTTCGGCATGAGGTTCTTCGCCTCGAACATGCCGGTGGTGTCGATCTGCTCGGCCACCAGGAGGGTGTTGGCGCACCCCTCCTGCCAGGCGTCCGAGGAGTCGACGGCGTACATCTCGTCCGTGGACTTCAGGTAGTAGCCGGTGCCGTCGAAGCGGAAGCGGTCCGGGTCGGAGAGGTTCTTGCCGGTCTGGATGCACAGCAGGGCGTCGTGGGCGGTCGCCTCGTGCGCGTACGTGTAGTGCGAGTCGTTCGTCACCAGGGGCGGGATGCCGAGCTTCTTGCCGATCTCCAGGAGTCCGTCGCGGACCCGGCGCTCGATCTCGATGCCGTGGTCCATCAGCTCCAGGAAGTAGCGGTCCTTGCCGAAGATGTCCTGGTACTCGGCGGCCGACTTCAGTGCCTCGTCGAACTGGCCGAGCCGCAGCCTGGTCTGGAGTTCGCCGGAGGGGCAGCCGGTGGAGGCGATGAGCCCCTCCGACCACTGGGAGATCGTCTCCTTGTCCATCCGGGGCCACTTCTGGAGCCAGCCCTCGGCGTACGCGTCCGAGGAGAGCTTGAAGAGGTTGTGCAGGCCCGTCCGGTTCGACGCCCAGATCGTCTTGTGCGTGTAACCGCCCGAACCGGACACGTCGTCGCGCTTCTGGTGCGGCTGGCCCCACTGGATCTTGCGCTTGTTGCGCCGGGACTCCGGGGCGACGTACGCCTCGATTCCGATGATCGGAGTGACACCCGCCTTCTTCGCCGTGTGGAAGAAGTCATAGGCCCCGTGGAGGTTGCCGTGGTCGCTCATCGCGATATGGGTCATGCCCATCTCGTTGCACGCGTCGAACATGTCCTTGAGCCGCGCGGCACCGTCCAGCAGCGAGTACTGGGTGTGGACGTGCAGGTGCGTGAACGGCGGCTTCGACACGGTTTCGGCCTCCAGGAAGAACCATTGGTGACAGGCTGCGGACAGTCTGGGGGGTCAGCGTCGAAGTCTATGACGCGCGACTGACACTCGGCGGAGGATCACCCGTACCTTCATGCGGGGGCCGGAATCCCGGGCGTGGGTTCGTCGCCGGAACCCGGGCACTCCGGCGTATCTTCGTCCGTTGGAAGTGGACGGACCCCTTGTCCCCGGGGCGGCGCGCCCGCCCTGTCAGCCACGCACCACCTGCACCAGGAGGCACCCAGCGATGTCGGTCCCGCAGCTCAGCGCCGAGCAACGCGGCGAGCAGATCCTCGCCGTCTTCGACACCGCCTTCGGCGAGCTCCTGGCCGCCGACCCGGCCGCGTTCCGCGTGAAGTTCCGCAAGATGGCGGCCTCCGCGTTCGCCTTCTACCGCGGCACCGCGGCGCTCTTCTACCACGACCTCGACCAGGAGCGGCGGGGCGGCCCGTACCTGGACGAGCGCACCTCGCGCGTGTGGATCCACGGCGACCTGCACGCCGAGAACTTCGGCACGTACATGGACGCCCAGGGCCGCCTGATCTTCAACGTGAACGACTTCGACGAGGCCTACGTCGGTCCCTTCACCTGGGACCTCAAGCGCTTCGCCGCCTCCGTGGCCCTCATCGGCTACGCGAAGGCGCTCAGTGACGAGCAGATCACCGAGCTGGTGCGGGTGTACGCGGCCGCCTACCGCGAGCGCATCCACGCGCTGGCCACCGGCGCCAAGAGCGACGAGGTGCCGCCCTTCACGCTGGACACCGCCGAGGGCCCGCTCCTGGACGCGCTGCGCGACGCCCGGTCGCTGACCCGCTTCGGGCTGCTCGACTCGATGACCGAGATCCGCGACTTCGAGCGGCGCTTCGCGCCGGGCGGCGGCTCCATCGAGCTGGACGCCGCCACCCGCTACAAGGTCCTCGCGGCCTTCGACGGCTATCTGGAGACGCTCCCGGAGTCCTCGCTGACCCGCCCGGACTCGTACCGCGTGAAGGACGTCGTGGGCCGCCGCGGCATCGGCATCGGCTCGGCCGGCCTGCCGTCGTACAACATCCTTCTGGAGGGCAACAGCGACGCCCTGGAGAACGATGTGGTGATCTACATCAAGCAGGCCCAGACCCCGGCCGTCTCCCGGCACATCACGGACTCCTCGATCCGCGACTACTTCCAGCACGAGGGCCACCGCACGGTGATCTCCCAGCGCGCCCTGCAGGCGCACGCCGACCCGTGGCTGGGCTGGACCGAGCTGGACGGCGCGGGCCAGCTGGTCGCCGAGGTCTCGCCGTACGCGGTGGACCTGGACTGGGGCGACATCGACGACCCCGAGGAGATCGCCTCGGTCGTCGCGGACCTCGGCCGGTCCACCGCCACGATGCACGCGGCGGCGGACGACGAGAGCGGCCACTCGGAGCTCGTGCCGTTCTCCACGGAGCGGGCCATCGACGCGGCCATCGCGGCCGACGAGGACGGCTTCGCCGACCTCCTGGTGGACTTCGCGCACAGTTACGGCACCCGCGCGCGCGGCGACCACCAGATCTTCGTGGACCTGTTCCGCAACGGACGGATCCCGGGACTGTAGGCCACGCGACCGGTCGCGGGGCTTGATCCACGCGACCGGTCCCACAACGCTCCCGTAACGCACAGGGACCCTTTAGGGGACGCTTACGGGAGCGCGTGGGAGACTCGCCTCTGCTATGGACATATCCGGGATCCAGCTCAGGGCCGTGCGCGCGGCGGTGTTCACGGCTGTCGTCGTGACACTCTCCGCCGCGTCCCACGTACTGCTGTCCCGGATGCCGCTGCCGCTGTCCACCCTGGCCGCGATCACCGCCGCCGTCTTCGCCCTGTCCTTCGCGCTGGCGGGCCGTGAGCGGGGCTTCGGCCGGATCGCCGCTCTGCTCGTCCCGCTGGAACTGGCCGCCGACACCGTGTTCACCACGGGCCAGCACGTCTGTTACGGCAGGGCGGGCGGCCCGGTCGCGGGTCCGCTGCGCTCGGTCGGACTGGACGTGCTGTGCGCCGGCGGCAATGTGGGCACCCCGCTGTCCCAGGTGACCGGCGGCGCCCCCGACCGTGCCGCCGCCCTGCTCGCGCACGCCGACCCGGCCGCCGCGTGGCTGCTGCTCGGCGCGCATGTCAGCGTCGGTCTGCTCGCGGCCGCCTGGCTGCGCCGCGGCGAGCGTGCCCTGGCCCAGCTGCTGCGCGCGGTGGCCGCCTCGACCTTCCGGCCGCTGCTGCTGGCGGTCGCCGCGGTGACCGCACGGCTCGCCCCGGCTCGTCCGCTGCCGCGCACCGCGCGCCGGTCGACCGCCGCGCGTACCCGCTTGTTCGTGCACTCCCTGGGCCGACGCGGGCCGCCCCGCGCGGCCGTTCTCGCCTGAGCGACGGCTCCCCGAGCGACCGCTCCCTGGCCACGGCCCACCAGTCACCGCTTCCGGGCGACAGCGTGTGAACGAACGTTCCCGAGAACAGCCCTGAGCATCAGCAGTCCCCCTTACGTATTCCGCGTACCACGTGTGCGCGTCCTTGATGGAGATCACCACTATGAGCAAGCGGAACAGCCAGGCGTCGAAGACGGCAGCGCGCGAGAGGCTGCGCATCGAGCGCGAGCGCCAGGCCAAGCGCGACAAGATCAAGCGCCAGGCGATCGTGGCCGGTTCCCTCGTCGCGGTCCTCGCGATAGCGGGCGGCATCGGTTACGCGGTCGTGCAGAACAACAAGCCCAGTTACTGGGAGGGCCTGAAGGACGCCAAGGTCGTGGCGCCGGCCAACTCGACCGGCACTGACGGCACGACCGTGGTCTTCGGCAAGAGCACCGCGAAGAAGACCCTGAAGCTGTACGAGGACCCGCGCTGCCCCGTCTGCGCCAGCTTCGAGCAGACCGTCGGCCCGACCGTCAAGAAGGACCTCGACGACGGCAAGTTCAAGATCCAGTACATCGGTGGCACGTTCCTCGACGGCGACTCCCTGGGCAAGGGGCAGATCGGCTCGCGCGGCGAGGGCTCCAAGAACGCGATGAGCGCGATGGGCGCCGCGCTGAACGTCAGCCCCGAAGCGTTCCTCGAGTACAAGACCGCCCTGTACTCGGCGAAGTGGCACCCGGACGAGACGACGGACAAGTTCAAGGACGACGCCTACCTCATCAAGGTCGCGAACACCGTCCCCGCGCTCAAGGCCAACGCCAAGTTCCAGGACGCGGTCAAGAAGGGCACCTACGACGCCTGGGCCCTGGCGATGTCCAAGACGTGGGACAACAACAAGGACGGCGTCACCGGCACGCCGAGCCTGGTGATGAACGGCAAGAAGCTCACCGGCGCCGACGGCAACGCGCCGATGACGGTCGCCGACTTCACCACGGCGATCGACGCGGCCCTCAAGGCCTGACCGCGGCCGCGGTGAACCCCGAACCGTCCGACGCGACGGGCCGGGTGACCTGAGCGACCCGTGTGGGCCGTGTGACCTGAGCGGCGAAAAGCCGAAGAGCGGGCGAACTTTTCCAGTTCGCCCGCTCTTGGCATGTACCGCTCGGTAACCTCATCGTCCGTGACCAGTCGACAGAGATCATCCGACTTCGCGGAAGCCCTCAACTCCCGCGCCCCGCGCCGCCGTACGGTCGTCAAGGCCGCGGCCGCCACCGCCGTCCTCGCCGCCCCGCTCGCGGCCGCCCTGCCCGCCCGCGCCGCCGAGGCGCCCGCCTTCCTGCACGGCGTCGCCTCCGGCGACCCGCTGCCCGACGGCATCCTGCTGTGGACCCGGGTGACGCCCGACTCCCGGGCGACACCCGGCTCCGGACTCGGCCCGGACACCGAGGTGAGCTGGACCGTCGCCAGGGACAAGGCGTTCACCACGATCGTCGCCAAGGGTTCCACCGTCGCGACCGCCGCCTCCGACCACACCGTCAAGGCGGACATCCGCGGTCTGCAGCCGGCCACCGACTACTGGTTCCGCTTCTCCGCCGGCGGCACCGACTCGCCCGTCGCCCGCACCCGCACCACCCCGGCCGCCGACGCCTCCGTGGCCGGCCTGCGCTTCGGAGTGGTCTCCTGCGCCAACTGGGAGGCCGGCTACTTCTCCGGGTACCGCCACCTCGCGGCCCGCAACGACCTGGACGCCTGGCTGCACCTCGGCGACTACATCTACGAGTACAAGTCCGGCGAGTACGGGACCCGCGGCACGGTCGTACGGCCGCACTCCCCCGCCAACGAGATCCTCACCCTCGCCGATTACCGCACCCGGCACGGCCGTTACAAGACCGACCCGGACCTTCAGGCCCTGCACCACAAGGCGCCGGTCGTCGCGATCTGGGACGACCACGAGTTCGCGGACAACTCCTGGTCGGGCGGCGCGGTCAACCACACCGAGGGCGCCGAGGGGGCCTGGACGGACCGTCAGGCCGCCGCGAAGCAGGCCTACTTCGAGTGGATGCCGGTCCGCCCGGCCATCGCCGGCACCACCTACCGCAGGCTGCGCTTCGGCAAGCTCGCCGACCTCGCGCTGCTCGACCTGCGATCCTTCAGGTCGCAGCAGGCGTCCACGGCCAGCGGCTCGGTCGACGACCCGGAGCGTACGATCACCGGCCGCGCCCAGCTCGACTGGCTGAAGTCCGGGCTCAAGTCCTCGGACACCACCTGGCGTCTGGTCGGCAACTCGGTGATGATCTCGCCGTTCGCGGTGGGCTCCCTGTCCGCCGACCTGCTCAAGCCGCTCGCCAAGCTGCTCGGTCTCCCGCAGGAGGGCATCGCCCTCAACACCGACCAGTGGGACGGCTACACCGACGACCGCCGCGAACTGCTCGCGCACCTGCGCTCCAACGCCATCCGCAACACGGTCTTCCTGACCGGTGACATCCACATGGCCTGGGCCAACGACGTTCCGGTGGACGCCGGTACGTACCCGCTGTCCGCCTCCGCCGCCACGGAGTTCGTGGTCACGTCGATGACCTCCGACAACCTCGACGACATCGTCAAGGTCCCCGAGGGCGCCGTCTCGGCCATCGCCTCCCCGGTCATCCGCGCGGCCAACCGCCATGTCCACTGGGTCGACACCGACCGCCACGGCTACGGCGTCCTGGACGTCACCGCCGACCGCGCGCAGATGGACTACTACGTGCTCTCCGACCGCACGAATCCGAACGCGACCTCGTCCTGGGCCCGTTCGTACCGCACGCGCAGCGGCACGCAGACGGTGGAGCGGACGTACGACCCGGTGTAGGTCCCCCATGGGCCCGGGGCCCGTCCGCAGACCGGGCGGCCCGCCCAGGGCTCCGGCTACAGACTGTCGAGGAAGCCGAGCGCCACCTTCCAGGTGGCCTCGGCCGCCTCGGCGTCGTAGTCGGGCAGGTCGGGGTCGGTGTAGAGGTGCCCGGCGCCCGCGTACCGGTAGATCTCCACGTCGGCTCCGGTTCTCTGCATCTGGAGATACCAGGCACTCAGCCAGTCGTCCGTCTCGAACTGGTCGGGTTCGGCGACATGCAGCTGGACCGGCAGTTCGTCCACCGACGCGCTCTCGGCGATGTCCGACGTGCCGTGCAGCAGGAGAAGGCCGCGGGCCTTCTCGTCGCCGAGGGCCAGGGTCTGACCGACGGAAGCGCCGAGGGAGAAGCCCGCGTAGACCAGGCCGCGCTCGGAATAGGGCGCGGCGGCCAGGACCGCCCGCTTGAGCAGCTCGTCCTTGCCGATCTCGTCGCTGAAGGCCATGCCCTCCTCGACGGTCTCGAAGGTGCGCCCCTCGAAGAGGTCGGGCGTCCACACCTCGTGTCCCGCGGCCCGCAGCCGGTCCGCCGCCGCGCGCACCGCCGGCCGCAGACCGTAGGTCGAGTGAAAGAGCATGATGTTCATGGACCCCATGGTGCCAGCCGGCACCGACGGCGCCGGGCGCCCGTACCCCCGTACCGGGTGGCGCGGGTAACGGGTGCCGGGTCGCGGGGTACCCCGTTCCGGGTCGCTGGGATACCCCGTTCCGCCCGGAGAACACATGTTCATGACGCCCATGGCCGGTTACGTTCTCAGGCATGGAGAACGTACTGCGCCCGGTGATCGTCGTCGGTGGCTCGGTCGTGCTCACGCTGATCATCGGGTGGTCCGTGGACCGCCTGTTGCGGCGGGCGGACGACCGGCACAGCGAGACCTCCCTGTGGGGTCTGCTCCGCCGTGGCCGTATCCCCTTCCAGCTGGTCCTGTTCGCGGCTCTGCTCAGAGGCTCGTACGACCAGGCGAAGCTGCTGGTGGAGCACCGGATCGGCATCGGCCGGACCCTGACCCTGCTCCTCATCGGCGCCGCCGCCTGGCTGGTGGTGAGCATCGCCACGGCGGTCGTCGAGACCTCGTACACCCGCTACGCGAACGCGCACCGCGATCCGGCGCGGGTCCGCCGTGTCCGCACCCAGGTCGCGCTGATCCAGCGGGTGGTCACCGCGGTCGTCGGCGTCGTCGCCGTCGCCGCGATGCTGCTCACCTTCCCGGCGATGCGCGCGGCCGGGGCCTCACTGCTGGCCTCGGCCGGAATCCTCGGCATCGTCGCCGGTGTCGCCGCCCAGTCCACGCTCGCGAACCTCTTCGCCGGACTGCAGATCGCCTTCGGCGACATGGTGCGGCTCGGCGACACGGTGGTGGTCGACGGCGAGTGGGGAACGGTCGAGGAGATCACCCTGACGTTCCTGACGGTACGGACGTGGGACGAGCGCCGGATCACCATGCCGGTCTCGTACTTCACGTCCAAACCGTTCGAGAACTGGTCGCGCGGCACCCCGCAGATGACCGGCATCGTCTTCCTGCACGTCGACCACTCCGCTCCGGTGGAGGCGATGCGCGGGAAGCTGCGCGACATCCTGCGCGAGTGCCCCGCCTGGGACGGCCGCGACTACGGCCTCGCCGTCACCGATTCGACGCCCACCACCATGCAGGTGCGCGCCCTGGTCACCGCGAAGGACGCGGACGACATCTGGACGGTACGGGTCACGGTCCGCGAGCAGATGATCCGCTGGCTGACCGAAGAACATCCCTACGCGCTCCCCCGCGTCAACACCGCCGAGGCGGTGCTGCTCCCGGGTCAGACACGGCACACGGGGCACACGGGCCGCGCTGAGCCGGACGGAGTCGCGGCCCACGCGAACCACGGCCACCACATCCACGAACCACCCCGGACAGGCCCGGGCCGCGGCTGACAGCTGGCAGCTGGCAGCTGGCAGCTGGCAGAGCCTGCCGCGGACGGAGGATGGCGGCAGGCTGCGGACGGTCAGCGGAGGCTGCGGACGTCGAGGTGTCTGAGGACCCGGTCCACGATCTCCGGGTCGGCCCCGGGCTCGCTCCGCGCGGACAGCACCTCGTGCCGGGCCGCGCTCATCATCTCCCCCTGGATCCGCCGCATCCGCTTCATCCGCCGGACCCGCTGCACATGCGCGTCGCGCCGCTCCTCGTCCCCCATGTCGGGACTGATCCGCACGCCGATCTCGAAGGCCCGGCGCAGCAGTTGCTCGGAGACCTCCTCCGGCAGCTCCTCCACCGCCTCGATCTCGCGCAGCCGACGCTTCGCGGCCTTGGCTGCCCGTACCGCCAGCTCCTTCTCGAAGGCCTTCTCGACGTCCTCGTCGGCCCGCACCCCGAGCTTTCTGACCAGCCACGGCAGAGTGAGCCCCTGGAGCACCAGGGTCGCCATGATCACCCCGAAGGCGATGAAGACGATCTCGTCCCGGTCGGGGAACGGCGACCCGTCGTCCATCTTCAGCGGAATCGCGAGCGCCAGGGCCACGGAGGCGACCCCGCGCATGCCGGCCCACCACATGACCACGGTCTCCCGCCACGACGTCGGGATCTCCTCGTCGTAGTCCCGTTTGGCGTGCAGCCGCTTGGTGAGCCAGGTCGCGGGCAGCAGCCACGCCAGGCGTACGAGCACCACCACGACCACGATGGTGGCGGCCCAGCCGAGCATCTCGCCCCACCGGCCCGCCGCCGTCCGGATCGCGTTGTGGAGTTCGAGCCCGATGAGCCCGAAAGCGACGCCGGTGACGAGCGTGTCCACCACGTCCCAGACGGTCGCCCCCGCGAGCCGGGTCATGACGTCGTCGGCGTCGGTGGCGTACTCCGCGAGGAACAGGGCGGTGGTGAGCACGGCGAGCACCCCGGACCCGTGCAGTTCCTCGGCCAGCACGTACGCGACGTACGGCACCAGCAGGGTCAGCCCGATCTGAAGGGTGGCGTCGCCGACGATCGTCATCAGCTTGTTCGCCGCCCACCCGAGGGCGACTCCCATGACGAGCGCGACGACGGCGGAGAGCACGAGGTCGAGTCCGGCCCGCCACGGCGAGAAGCTCCCGCTCACCGCGGCGGCGATCGCGACGTGGTACAGCACGATGGCCGTCACGTCGTTGAAGAGCCCCTCCCCCTCCAGGATCGACACCAGCCGGCGCGGCAGCCCGAGCTGTCCCGCGACGGCGGTCGCCGCGACCGGGTCGGGGGGTGCCACCAGCGCGCCGAGCGCGAAGGCGGCGGCGAGCGGCAGGCCCGGCACGATCGCGCTCGCGACGGCCGCCACGGCCAGCGTGGTGACGAACACCAGGGCCACGGCGAGCAGGAAGATCGGGCGCTTGTTCGCGGTGAACTGTCTCCACGAGGTGCGCCGCACCGCGGCGTACAGCAGCGGCGGCAGCAGCGCGGGCAGGATGAACTCCGGCGGGATGTCCACGTTCGGGACGAAGTCCAGCACGGCCAGCACTATGCCCAGCAAGGTCATCAGGACCGGCGCGGGAAGCCCGAACCGCTCTCCCAGGGGGACACTGATCACGGCCCCGAGCAGCAGCACGAACAGCAGGGCCAACTGATCCACGGTCAGCGCTCCGGCGGGGTCTAGACGATCACAGGCGAACCAGACCCCAAGCGTGCCACGCGCCTACGGCAATCCCCGCTCACAGGGCCTTGCGCATCGCGCGGTGCGGCATTCCGGCGTCCGCGAACTCCGGGCCGTACGCCACGTACCCGAGCCGCTCGTAGAACCCCAGCGCGTGGGTCTGCGCGTGCAGGTCCACGGCGGCCAGGCCGCGCGCGCGTGCCGCGACCTCGATGGCACCGACGATCGCTGCGCCGACGCCGAGCCCGCGCGCCTCGCGCGTCACGGCGAGCCGCCCGAGCGAGCCGACGGTCAGGTCCCCGCCGGCTTTCGCCGCGGCCGCCTCGCCCTCCAGGAGACGCCCGGTGCCGAGCGGTACGCCGTCCTCGCGGACCGCCAGCACGTGCAGGGCGCCGGGGTCGTACGCGTCGTACTCGATGTCCTCCGGGACGCCCTGCTCACCGACGAAGACGTCCTTGCGCACCGCGAAACAGGCCTCACGGTCGGTGACGTCCTCGGCGACCCGCACCTCGTACGCACAGCCCCGCACCGCCGGGGAGACTCCCGCCGCCCCGTCCGAACCGCCGCTCACGCGTAGCTCTCCTCGCGCACCTTGTCGAGCGCCTGCTGAAGGTCCTCGGGGTAGTCGCTCTCGAACTCCACCCAGCGCCCGTCCCCGGGGTGCTCGAAGCCGAGCCGCACCGCGTGCAGCCACTGGCGGGTGAGGCCGAGGCGCTTGGCGAGTGTGGGGTCCGCGCCGTAGGTCAGGTCGCCGACGCAGGGGTGGCGGTGGGCGGCCATGTGGACACGGATCTGGTGGGTGCGCCCGGTCTCCAGCTTGATGTCGAGCAGGGAGGCGGCACGGAACGCCTCGACCAGGTCGTAGTGGGTGACCGACGGTTTGCCCTCGGCCGTGACCGCCCACTTGTAGTCGTGGTTCGGGTGGCGTCCGATGGGCGCGTCGATGGTGCCGCTGGTCGGGTCCGGGTGGCCCTGCACGAGCGCGTGGTAGCGCTTGTCGACCGTGCGCTCCTTGAACTGGCGCTTGAGCGACGTGTACGCGTACTCCGACTTGGCGACGGTCATCAGGCCCGAGGTGCCCACGTCGAGGCGGTGCACGATGCCCTGGCGCTCAGCGGCTCCGGAGGTCGAGATCCGGTAGCCGGCGGCCGCGAGACCGCCGATGACGGTCGGTCCCGACCAGCCGGGGCTGGGGTGCGCGGCCACGCCGACGGGCTTGACGATCACGAGCACGTCGTCGTCGTCGTGGATGATCTCCATGCCCTCGACGGGCTCGGCGACGATCTGTACGGGCGCGGGGGCCCCGGGCATCTCGACTTCGAGCCAGGCGCCGCCGTGCACCCGCTCGGACTTGCCGACCACCGAGCCGTCGACCGTGACCTTCCCCGCCGCGGCGAGCTCTGCGGCCTTGGTACGGGAGAAGCCCAGCATGCGGGAGATGGCGGCGTCGACACGCTCGCCCTCCAGGCCGTCGGGCACGGGCAGGGTGCGGATCTCGGGAACGGTGCTCACCCGTCGAGTATGCCGGACGGCTCGGACACCACCGGACCACGGACCGAACGCCAGTGCCCGGGGAGCCGCCCGGCGGCCCCGTACACGGGCCGCGGGCGCCGGTCCGAAGGCCTGTCCGACGGTCCGTGCGCGGTCCGTGTGGACCGTGTCTCAGTCCGTGTGGACCATGACTCAGTCCTTGTGGACCGTGCCGTCCGGGTCGAGGCCGCGGAAGGACAGCAGCACGATCAGGATGCCGCCGCAGACGATCGCCGAGTCGGCGAGGTTGAAGACGGCGAAGTGCTTGGGCGCGATGAAGTCGACCACCGCTCCCTCGAAGACGCCGGGCGAGCGGAAGACCCGGTCGGTCAGGTTGCCGAGCGCGCCGCCCAGCAGCAGGCCCAGGGCGATGGCCCACGGCACGCTGTAGAGCTTGCGGGCGAGCCGGGCGATGACGACGATCACCGCCGCCGCGATCACCGTGAAGATGATCGTGAAGGCCTGACCGAAGCCGAAGGCGGCGCCCGCGTTGCGGATCGCCTCGAACTTCAGCCAGTCCCCGATGACCTCGATCGAGTCGTGGTGCTCCAGCTTCGCCACCACGATCATCTTGCTGACGAGATCGAGGGCGTACGCCAGCACGGCCACCGTGAAGAGCACGGCGATCCTGCGCTTGCCCCTGGGACGCTCGGCCGGGGCCGGCGCGGCGGCGCCGGACCGGTCGCCGGACGCCGCGTTCCCGTCGGACTGCTCCGGCCCGGCCCCCGCCGCCCCTGGAATGTCCGGCGTACCGATGATGCGCTCCGCCTCTGCCACGTGAGTGAGTCCCTCGACCTAGGTTCCTGGCTGAGGACGAGGGTACGGCACACACTCCTGGGCCCACATGCTCAGGAGCTCTCGAGGACGGCGAGGCGGTGGCGCTTCCGCGCGGCGCCCGGGATTCAGTGCCTGCGTTCCTGCTTCTGCTTGCATTCGACGCACAGGGTGGCGCGCGGGAAGGCCTGCATACGGGCCTTGCCGATGGGGTTGCCGCAGTTCTCGCAGAGCCCGTAGGTGCCCGCGTCGAGGCGGTCCAGGGCGCGCTCCGTCTGCTCCAGCATCTCGCGCGCGTTCGAGTTGAGCGCCATCTCGTGCTCGCGTGTGATGTTTTTCGTACCCGTGTCCGCCTGGTCGTCACCCGCGCCGTCGCCGGAGTCCCGCATCAGGCCCGCGAGCGCCTCCTCGGACGACGAGATCTCGGTACGCAGCCGCAGCGCCTCCGACTGGAGCTCCGCGCGGGCCGCCCCGACCTCCTCCGGGGTCCAGGGGTCCTCGCCCGGTCGCACCGCGAGCTCGCCGGGCTCCACCGCGGCGATCCTCGCCTTGGGGACCGCAGTGGCCTTCTTGGCGGCCGTGGCCGTGCCACGGGTCTTCTTCGCAACCACCGTCGTGGCTCCCGTCGTCTTCGCGGCCTCGGCCGCACCCTGGGCCGCGGAAGCGGCCGCCTTCTTGGCCGTACTGGTGCTCTTCCTCGCCGTGCCGGTGCTCTTCTTGGCCGCGGACTTCCTGGCCACGGGCTTCCTCGCCGCTGTCGCCGCCTTCTTCGCGGTGGCCTTCTTGGCGGCCGGCTTCTTGGCCGCCGCCTTCGAGGACGCGGTCTTCGAGGACGCCGATTTGGTGGCGGTCGACTTCAAGGACGTCGCCTCGGCTGTCGCCGGGACCGCCTGCGCGTTCTTCTTCCCACCCACATTCTTGGCCGCCGCACTCGTGGATCTGCCGGACGCCGACTGCTGTACGGCGGTCTTCTTCGCCACCATGGCCGCGGCCCCTTCACATATTGTGATCTTGCTCGCGAATCGTGCTGGGACGATAAATCGACTTCTGGCCCGCGGCAACGGGACCCGCCCACGATTCGCCCGCCTCGCCAGCCCCGCGCGGCGAGTCTGCATGCGTTGTGCCCAGCTCCCCGCCGGGTAATCCGCCGGGCCCGGCGGACCAGGATCCGGACACGCGCACCTCGCCATTCGGGTCACCGCGCAGGCCACGGCGATGCCCGGGAAAACCGGTCGGCCGCTGTCCCCGGGGCGCCGTACACTGGGCGGAGCGAGAAGCGTGGATGGGGACGAGTAGCGGCGTACGCGGCCAGGAGCGACCCGGGGACGGTGGAAGCCCGGGGGCGAGCGCGACGCGAAGATCACCCCGGAGCCGCCGGCAGAACACCCCTCTGGGGCCAGTAGACCCGGCATCGCGACCCCAATGAGGGGGCTCACTGATGCGAACGGCGCATCGGGGAGCCAAGGAGGGTGGTACCGCGGGAGCGCGCCGCACACGGCGTCCGTAGCAACACGGCTCTCGTCCCTCCGACGGAAGGCAGAAAGTCCGTTGGAGGAAGCTCGCCGATGACAGCGCCGACGTACCGCCAGGTGCCCGCCCAGGTCGACCTGCCCGCCCTCGAGCACGCCGTGCTCGACTTCTGGCGCGAGCAGAAGATCTTCGCCAAGAGCCTTGAGCAGTCCGAGGGCCGGCCGGAGTGGGTGTTCTACGAAGGTCCGCCCACCGCCAATGGCATGCCGGGCGCCCACCACATCGAAGCGCGCGTCTTCAAGGACGTCTTCCCGCGCTTCCGCACCATGCGCGGCTACCACGTGGCCCGCAAGGCCGGCTGGGACTGCCACGGCCTCCCGGTGGAGCTGGCGGTCGAGAAGGAGCTCGGCTTCACCGGCAAGCAGGACATCGAGGCGTACGGCATCGCCGAGTTCAACGCCCGGTGCCGCGATTCCGTGACCCGCCACACCGACGCGTTCACCGAGCTGACGAACCGCATGGGCTACTGGGTCGACCTCGACGACGCCTACCGGACCATGGACCCCGAGTACATCGAGTCCGTGTGGTGGTCGCTCAAGGAGATCTTCAACAAGGGCCTGCTGGTCCAGGACTACCGCGTGGCGCCCTGGTGCCCGCGCGACGAGACGGGCCTGTCGGACCACGAGCTGGCCCAGGGCTACGAGACCATCGTCGACCCTTCCGTCTACGTCCGTTTCCCGCTCACCTCCGGTCCGCTGGCCGGCCGTGCCGCGCTCCTGGTGTGGACGACCACGCCGTGGACGCTGGTCTCCAACACCGCGGTCGCCGCGCACCCGGGCGTCACCTATGTCGTCGTGACGAACGGCGAGGAGCAGTTCGTCGTCGCGCAGCCGCTCGTCGAGAAGGCGCTCGGCGAGGGCTGGGAGACCACGGGCGAGTCCTTCACGGGTGCCGAGATGGAGCGCTGGACGTATCAACGTCCGTTCGAGCTCGTCGAGTTCCCCGAGCCCGCCCACTTCGTGGTCAACGCCGAGTACGTGACGACCGAGGACGGTACGGGTCTGGTCCACCAGTCCCCCGCCTTCGGTGAGGACGACCTCAAGGTCTGCCGCGCGTACGGCCTCCCGGTCGTGAACCCGGTCCGCACCGACGGCACCTTCCAGGAGGACGTCCCGCTCGTGGGCGGCGTCTTCTTCAAGAAGGCGGACGAAAAGCTCACCGAGGACCTCCAGAGCCGCGGCCTGCTCTTCAAGCACGTGCCGTACGAGCACAGTTACCCGCACTGCTGGCGCTGCCACACCGCGCTCCTGTACTACGCGCAGCCGTCCTGGTACATCCGCACCACGGCCGTCAAGGACCGCCTCCTCCAGGAGAACGAGGAGACCAACTGGTTCCCGGAGTCGGTCAAGCACGGCCGCTTCGGCGACTGGCTGAACAACAACATCGACTGGGCGCTCTCGCGCAGCCGTTACTGGGGCACCCCGCTCCCGCTCTGGACCTGCGAGGAGGGTCACCTCACCTGTGTCGGGTCGCGCGCGGAACTGTCCGAGCTGACCGGCACCGACCAGTCGGAGCTGGACCCGCACCGCCCGTACATCGACGCGGTGACGTTCGCGTGCCCGCAGGACGGTTGCGGCCTGACGGCGACCCGCGTCCCGGAGGTCATCGACGCCTGGTACGACTCGGGTTCGATGCCGTTCGCGCAGTGGGGCTACCCGTACAAGAACAAGGAGATCTTCGAGAGCCGCTACCCGGCGCAGTTCATCTCCGAGGCCATCGACCAGACCCGCGGCTGGTTCTACACGCTGATGGCCGTCGGCACCCTGGTGTTCGACAAGTCCTCGTACGAGAACGTCGTGTGCCTCGGCCACATCCTCGCCGAGGACGGCCGCAAGATGTCCAAGCACCTGGGCAACATCCTCCAGCCGATCCCGCTGATGGACCAGCACGGCGCCGACGCGGTGCGCTGGTTCATGGCGGCCGGCGGCTCCCCGTGGGCGGCCCGGCGCGTCGGCCACGGCACCATCCAGGAGGTCGTCCGCAAGACGCTCCTCACCTACTGGAACACCGTCGCCTTCCAGGCTCTGTACGCCCGCACCTCCAACTGGGCGCCCAGCGAGGCCGATCCGGCTCCGGCCGACCGCCCGGTCCTGGACCGCTGGCTGCTCTCCGAACTCCACGCGCTCACCGACCAGGTGACGCAGGCTCTGGAGGCGTACGACACCCAGCGTGCCGGAAAGCTCCTGTCGGCGTTCGTCGACGACCTCTCGAACTGGTACGTCCGCCGCTCCCGCCGCCGCTTCTGGCAGGGCGACAAGGCCGCGCTGCGCACGCTGCACGAGGTCGTGGAGACGGTCACGCGGCTGATGGCCCCGCTGACCCCGTTCATCACCGAGCGGGTCTGGCAGGACCTGGTCGTCCCGGTCTCCCCGGACGCCCCCGAGTCCGTGCACCTGTCGGCCTGGCCGGAGGCGGACCTGTCCGTCATCGACCCGGAGCTGTCGCGCCAGATGGTGCTCGTACGCCGTCTCGTCGAGCTCGGGCGGGCCACGCGCGCGGAGTCGGGCGTCAAGACCCGTCAGCCGCTGTCGCGCGCGCTGATCGCCGCGACCGGCTTCGCGACGCTCGACCCCGAGCTGCACGCGCAGATCACCGAGGAACTGAATGTGAGTTCCCTCGCCTCACTCTCCGAGGTCGGCGGCTCACTGGTCGACACCACGGCGAAGGCGAACTTCCGCGCTCTGGGCAAGCGCTTCGGCAAGGGCGTCCAGGATGTGGCGAAGGCCATCGCCGGGACCGATGCCGCCGCCCTGTCCCTCGCCCTGCGCGAGGGCACCGCCTCGGTCGAGGTCGGCGGCGAGACCGTGACCCTGGCCCCGGACGAGGTCATCATCACAGAGACCCCGCGCGAGGGCTGGTCGGTGGCCTCCGACTCCGGCGCCACCGTCGCCCTCGACCTGGAGATCACCGAGGAGCTGCGGCAGGCGGGCCTCGCCCGTGACGCGATCCGCCTGATCCAGGAGGCCCGCAAGAACAGCGGCCTCGACGTCGCCGACCGCATCGCGCTCCGCTGGACCTCCACGGACCCGGCGGTCATCGCGGCCCTCGGCGAGCACGCCGGCCTCATCGCCGACGAGGTCCTCGCCACGGACTTCGCCCAGGGAGAGGCCGACGGCGCCTACGGGGAGCCGTTCACCGACGAGGGCCTGTCCCTGGTGTTCCGCCTCCGCAAGGCGTAACGAGGACGGCACACCCGCACCGAAGGCCCGGGGCCACCAGGAAATCCTGGTGGCCCCGGGCCTTCGGCGTTGTTCTCCGGGCCGGCCCCGGACCTTCGGCATGCGGCCCGGCCTTCGGCGTCGCGGCCCCGCGCCTTCGGCGTCGCGTGCCCCTGTGACAAGCGTCGCGCGCACCCCGTACGAGCGACGACCAGGCACTCTGTACGAGCGCGGGCCCCGCACCCCGAGTACAAGCGCCCCACACACCCCGTACGGGCGCCCCTCGACCCCGCACCAGCCCGTGATGGACCGCACAAAAGGGCGAGGCCCCCGGAATCCGGGGGCCTCGCCCTGAACGCTGCCGACGCCTAAGGCGTGCTCGTGGCCGTCAGTTGTCGTCCTCGTCGATGAGGAACCCGCGCATCGGCGAGGGCGCCTGCTGCATCGGCGACGGGCCCTGAGGCCGCACCGGAGCCATCGGCTGGGTCATCGCGGGCGACATCTGCTGCTGCCCGCCGTAGGACGGTCCCCCCTGCGACGGTCCACCCATGCCCTGGTTGCCGCCGTAGGACGGCGCACCGGCGCCTGCGGGGGCCATGGAGGGCGCGGAGGACGACGGCAGGGACGCCGTGGCCGGGCTGCGCGGCGGGGCGAGCGAGTCGTCCGCCTGCGTCTCCAGCTGGCGCAGCTGCGACTCCAGGTAGGACTTCAGACGCGTGCGGTACTCGCGCTCGAAGCCACGCAGGTCCTCGACCTTGCGCTCCAGCGTGGCGCGGGCGGACTCCAGGGAGCCCATCGCGACGCGGTGCTTCTCCTGCGCGTCCCGCTCCAGGGCGTCGGCCTTGGCACGGGCGTCCCGCTCCAGACCCTCGGCGCGGCTACGGGCCTCACCGACGATCTTGTTGGCCTCGGAACGCGCCTCGGCGATCGCCTGGTCGGCGGTCTGCTGAGCCAGCGAGAGGACACGGGCGGCACTGTCGCCACCGGGGCCCTGCTGCGGCATCTGCTGGCCGTGGCCGCCCATGGGGCCACCCATGGGTCCGCCCATCGGGCCGCCCATCTGCTGCATCTGCTGCATCTGGCCGGGACCCTGGCCCATCGGACCCTGACCCATGGGGCCCTGGCCCATCTGACCCTGACCCATCGGACCCTGACCCATGGGGCCCTGACCCATCGGACCCTGACCCATGGGGCCCTGACCCATCTGACCCTGACCCATAGGGCCCTGGCCCATCGGACCCTGACCCATGGGGCCCTGGCCCATCGGACCCTGACCCATCGGGCCCTGGCCCTGCTGTCCGCCCTGGCCGCTGGGACCCGCGGGCAGCTGCGGCGCACCGCTCGGGAGCTGGGGCGGACCACCCATGGGGCCACCCATTCCCTGCGGCGGACCCGATATGCCGGCGGGCACGGGAGCGCCGGGCCCACGCATACCCTGCGGCGGGCCCTGCTGGTCCTGCTGCTCGGGCGGCTTGCGCATACCCTGCTGCTGCTGGTTCTGGGCGGCCGCGCGCGTGGCGGCGGCCAGCTTGGCGCGCAGGTCCTCGTTCTCGCGGAGCAGGCGAGTCAGTTCGGCTTCGACCTCGTCGAGGAAGGCATCGACCTCGTCCTCGTCATAGCCTTCTCGGAGGCGGACGGTCGTGAACTGCTTGTTCCGCACGTCCTCGGGGGTCAACGGCATCTCTTCACCTCAACGTAGTCGTCGGCATTCGGCAAGACCGTATCGTTCACAGCCGGCTCACGACGGAGATCAGGATGTAGACGATGATCATCAGTACGAAGAAGGACAGGTCAAGCGCCACGCCCCCGAGACGCAGCGGCGGAATGAACCGCCGCAGAAGCTTGAGCGGTGGATCGGTGACAGTGTAGGTGGCCTCCAGAACGACCACCATCGCCTTGCCGGGTTGCCATGAGCGGGCGAACTGGAAGACGTAGTCCATGACCAACCGGAAAATCAGCACGATGAGGAAGCACATCAGCGCGATGTAGAAAACCTGCCCGACCACGCTCATGATCCGTGCTTCCCTCTCCCCTGTTTCCCATGCGGTGTTTCCGGTCCTGCGTCTCAGCTCTGGTTGAAGAACCCGCCCTCTGCGATGCGGGCCTTGTCCTCCGCCGTGACATCGACGTTAGCAGGCGACAACAGGAACACCTTCTGCGTCACCCGCTCGATGCTGCCGTGGAGACCGAAGACCAAACCGGCCGCGAAGTCGACAAGTCGCTTCGCGTCGGTGTCATCCATCTCCGTCAGGTTCATGATCACCGGGGTGCCCTCACGGAAGTGTTCCCCGATGGTACGGGCCTCGTTGTAGGTCCGGGGGTGCAGCGTGGTGATCCGGTACGGCTCTCGTTCCGACACGACCTTGGGCATGATCACCGGGGCGTTCTTCTCCAGGCTCTGACGTTCTTGTGTGATGGACGCCACGGGGGCGATGCGCGCCGGACGCCCGGACTCCGCGGCGAGCGAGGCGGAATGCGGCACCGGGTCCCGCGGCGCCGCGGGCTGTACCACTCGCACCGATTCGTCCCGTTGGGACGAGTGCGCCTGATGTGACTGGTGTGGCGGTTCATGCCGTCGCCGGTCCCGCTCGGGTTCCGGGTCGAGCTCGGGCTCGAAGTCGTCGTCGGGGTCGAATCCCCTGCCGTCGTACCCATCGTCCTCCACGAGGCCGAGGTAGACCGCCATCTTGCGCATCGCGCCGGCCATGCTCTGAGTCCTCCGCTCTGTGGTGGATCGGCTGACGAATTGCCAAGTGCCCGCGATCCACGAGGTCGTTATGCCCGCCTTTGGCGGAAATGACCATATTTTCTGCTGTGGTCCGACTTCTTGGCGACGTTACCCGAGGCCGGGTCGGACTCCGAGTACCGCAGTACCGACGCGTACATGTGTCGCTCCGGCTGCCACAGCCTGTTCGAGGTCCGAGCTCATCCCTGCCGAGACCATGTTCGCAGCCGGATGAGCCCGGCGCACGGCAGTCGACAAATCCATCAGCCGCTCGAACGCCTGTTGTTGGCGTCCCGCGTACTCGCCGGCGAGCGGAGCGACGGTCATCAGCCCGTCGAGCCGGAGCCCCGGGGCCCCCTCGACGAGGTCGGCCAACTCCTCGATCCCGCCGACCCCCACGCCCCCCCGCTCACCCCGGCCGCTCTCCTGCGCGTCCAGCGCGACCTGGATGAGACACCCCACTTCACGCTCCGCCCGCACCGCTTCCTTCGACAGAGCCGCAACGAGCCGGGAACGGTCGACTGACTGAACGAAATCCGCGTAACCGACCACAGAACGCACCTTGTTGGTCTGCAATTGACCGACAAAATGCCACAACAGGGGCAGATCCGAGCACTCCACGGCCTTGGGTGCCGCGTCCTGATCCCGGTTCTCGGCGACATGACGCACACCGAGTTCCGACAGGATCCGCACATCACTCGCGGGATAGGTCTTGGTGACCACGATCAGGGTCACCTCTTCGCGCTTGCGTCCGGCGGCCGTGCACGCCGCCGTGATGCGCTCTTCCACTTTCGCCAGGTTCGCGGCGAGTTGAGCCTTACGGTCCGTCATGCCCCATCAGTCCAGCCAGACATAGCCCGCGAGCCGCCCGGTGGTGCGGTCCCGTCGGTAAGAGAAGTGGTCCCCCGATTCGAGCGTGCACACCGGCGACTGCTCGCGGTCGCGCACTCCGAGCCGTTCCAACTGCGCGTGCACTCCGGCCGTCACATCGACCGCGGGCGTCCCCCACCCCGTCTCGGCGTAGGCCGCGGGCTCGACGGCGGCGACATCGGCGCGCATCGCGTCCGGCACCTCGTAGCACCGTCCGCAGACGGCGGGTCCGGTGCGGGCGACGATCCTGGCCGGATCGGCGCCGAGTTCCACCATGGCCCGTACGGCCGCGGGAACCACGCCGGCGACCATGCCGGGCCGTCCCGCGTGCGCGGCGGCCGCCACACCGGCGACGGGGTCGGCCAGCAGGACGGGCGTGCAGTCGGCGGTGAGGACGGCGAGCGCCAGCCCCCGCCGCGCCGTGACGATCGCGTCGACGGAGGGGATCTCCGAGGCACCCCAGGGCGCCTCGACGACCGCCACGTCCGGCCCGTGCACCTGGTTCATCCAGACGACCCGGGCCGGGTCGAGCCCGAGCGCCTTGGCGGCCAGTTCCCGGTTGGCGCGTACGGCGTCGGGATCGTCGCCGACCGCCCCGCCGAGGTTGAGCTCCTCGTACGGAACGGCGCTCACCCCGCCCCACCTGTCGGTGAAGGCGAAGTGGGCGCCGCTCACGGTGCTCGTTTCGGAGCGTTGTCCTATCACTTCAGGAAGTCCGGCACGTCCAGTTCCTCGGCCGCGCTGTCCGAGTAGGAGCGGGACGGCGGGACCGGCGGGGACGCCGGCAGCTCACTGACCGGCTCCGGAGCGGGCTCCGGGGTGACCTCCTTGGGCGTGACGCTGCCGAGCGACCCGAAGGACGGGCGGCTCTCGGCGGGGCGCGACTGAACGGGCTCCTCGCGTCGGGTGGAGGTCGAGCCGAGGACGTTGTCCCGCTTGGCCGGCGGCTGGCCGCCGTCGAAACCGGCGGCGATGACGGTGACCCGCACCTCGTCGCCGAGGGCGTCGTCGATGACCGCGCCGAAGATGATGTTGGCCTCGGGGTGCGCGGCCTCGCTGACCAGCTGGGCGGCTTCGTTGATCTCGAACAGGCCGAGGTCGGAGCCGCCGGAGATGGAGAGCAGGACGCCGCGGGCGCCGTCGATGGAGGCTTCGAGGAGCGGCGAGGAGATCGCCATCTCGGCCGCCGCCACCGCGCGGTCGTCGCCGCGGGCCGAGCCGATGCCCATGAGCGCCGAACCGGCCTCGGACATCACGGACTTGACGTCGGCGAAGTCGAGGTTGATCAGACCGGGCGTGGTGATGAGATCGGTGATGCCCTGAACACCGGAGAGCAGGACCTGGTCCGCCGACTTGAAGGCGTCGAGGACCGAGACCTGGCGGTCCGAGATCGACAGCAGCCTGTCGTTCGGGATGACGATGAGGGTGTCGACCTCTTCGCGGAGTTCCGCGATGCCGTCCTCGGCCTGGTTGGCGCGGCGCCTGCCCTCGAAGGTGAAGGGGCGGGTGACCACGCCGATGGTGAGGGCGCCCAGCGAGCGGGCGATGTTGGCCACGACGGGCGCGCCGCCGGTTCCGGTGCCGCCGCCCTCTCCGGCCGTCACGAAGACCATGTCGGCCCCCTTGAGGACCTCCTCGATCTCCTCACGGTGGTCCTCGGCGGCCTTGCGGCCGACTGCCGGGTTGGCTCCGGCCCCGAGGCCGCGCGTGAGTTCCCGGCCGACGTCGAGCTTGACGTCGGCGTCGCTCATCAACAGCGCCTGAGCGTCGGTGTTGATGGCGATGAACTCGACGCCCTTGAGACCGACCTCGATCATCCGGTTGATGGCATTGACACCACCGCCGCCGACACCGATGACTTTGATGACTGCGAGGTAGTTCTGCGGTGCTGCCACGTCGAAGGCCTCTCGCCTCGAGTTACGTGTCGTCGCCTCGCATGCTCGCGATCCGACGACTGATGCCGAATGGGACGGTCCGAACGCCGACCCGAACCCTAACGCTGAAGTTTAGGGTTACCAGTGTGTCTGTTCCTTGGACTCTTCCGAACAGGACACTAAGTCGACAAGTGGCGCGCGTTCAACGAACACGCCGAACCTCCCGTTTTTCTTTTCACCCTATGTGATCAGGCAGAGCGCTGCCCAACCAGGGTGCTGGCCTGCATCGATGCGAGTCAACTGCCCGACGATGCGGGTGCGGTGGGGGCACTTACGTCGAAGTGTCGGGCCCCAGGATCGGCTTTCATGAGAGCAAGGAGCGCCCTGGCCTTGGCGCGGCCCTTCTCGACACTGCCCCACTCGACGGTCCTGCCGCCCGCCAACTCCAGCGAGACGGCGTCATAGGAACGGACCTTGACGGTACGGGTGTCACGGGCGACGGCATCCGGGATGTCCCCGGCGATCCGCACGGCTTCACGCACCAGACGGTCGGTGGGGAAGCGGCGCAGCGCGGCGCTCTTCGGCACCGCCAATTCCAGTACGGGCACGCCCTTCGGGGCGTCGGAAACGGTGGCGAACCGCACGCCCTTGGCGTCCACTTCGATGAAGTTTGCGCCCTTTTCGACAATCAGGACCGGAGTACGCTCGGTCACTTTCAGACCGATTCCGTGCGGCCAGGACCGGACGACGTCAACCGAGTCAATTCGGGGCAATTTCCCGAGCAATCGCGCCTCGATCGCGTCCGTGTCGACGGAAATCAGCGGGGACCCGACCGGAACGTCGGCCGCTTCCCGCACCTGCCCGGCCGTCAGCACCCGCATCCCGGAGGTCGATACGCGCTCTGCGCGCAGCCATGGGGAGCCGTAGAGAATCCACACCGCGGCGGCCCCGGCCAACACCACGGCGAGCAAAAGGATGATGAGCCTACGAAGGCGACGGAGCCGCCCGATGAGGGGCGGCCGGGGCGGGCCGGACTCCAGCTTCTGCCGTTCACCGCGCTCGGCGGTCGTCGGTCCGGCCACGCTCCCTGCCTTCCCTCATGCGGTCCTAGCGGTGGCGCGAGGCGATCGCCTCGTACACCATGCCGACGAGCAGGTCGTCGGCGTCCCGGCGGCCGAACTCGCTGGCGGCACGCGACATCTCGTACAGCCGGTGCGGGTCGGCGAGCACGGGCAGCACGTTCTGCTGCACCCACTGCGGGGTCAGCTCCGCGTCGTCGACCAGCAGTCCGCCGCCGGCCTTGACCACCGGCTGGGCGTTCAGCCGCTGTTCGCCGTTGCCGATGGGCAGCGGGACGTATGCGGCGGGCAGTCCGACGGCGGAGAGTTCGGCGACGGTCATCGCGCCCGCGCGGCAGAGCATCATGTCGGCCGCGGCGTACGCGAGATCCATCCGGTCCACGTACGGTACCGGGATGTACGGGGGCATCCCCGGCATCTGGTGCACCTGCGGCAGTTCGTTCTTCGGGCCGACCGCGTGCAGGATCTGGATTCCGGCCTGCTGGAGGTACGGAGCCGCCTGCTGGACCACCTCATTGAGGCGGCGGGCGCCCTGCGAGCCGCCCGACACGAGGAGCGTCGGCAGGTTCGGGTCGAGCCCGAACGCGGCGCGCGCCTCGGGCCGTACCGCTGCCCGGTCGAGGGTGGCGATGGAGCGGCGCAGCGGGATGCCGATGTACCGGGCCCCGCGGAGCTTGCTGTCGGGCGTGGAGACGGCGACCTGGGCCGCGTACCGCGATCCGATCTTGTTGGCGAGCCCGGGGCGGGCGTTGGCCTCGTGGATGATGATCGGCACGCCGAGGCGCTTGGCCGCCAGGTAGCCGGGCAGGGCGACATAGCCGCCGAAGCCGACGACCGCGTCCGCCTTGGTCCGCTCCATGATCTGCTCGACGGCCTTGATCGTGCCGCGCAGCCGTCCGGGAACGGTGATCAGCTCGGGGGTGGGCTTGCGCGGCAGCGGTACGGCGGGGATCAGCGCGAGTTCGTAGCCGCGCTCGGGTACGAGCCGGGTCTCGAGTCCGCGTTCCGTGCCCAGGGCCGTGATCCCCACGGTCGGGTCCTGCCTGCGCAGGGCATCCGCGAGGGCGAGCGCGGGCTCGATGTGGCCGGCGGTCCCCCCGCCGGCGAGTACGACATGCACCGAAATTCACCGCTCTCCGGACGAACGCGCCGCAGAGGCACGCCGTCGCATCGTGTTCCATCTCCGGGGCCCCGCGGCCCTTGCGGACTCTCTCACCGCACCCCGCTTTCTGCCAAAGCGGGGTTGCCGCATCGCGAGAGCCGCCCGCGCAGCGGGGTCGTCACGCGCGAAGGCGATCAGCAACCCGATGGCGAACATGGTCGGCAGCAGGGCGGAACCCCCGTAGGAGAACAGCGGGAGCGGGACACCGGCGATCGGCAGCAGACCGAGCACCGCACCGATGTTGATCACGGCCTGGGCCGTGATCCAGGTGGTCACGCCTCCCGCGGCATACCTCACGAAGGGGTCCTCCGTGCGTCCGGCCACGCGGATACCCGCATAGCCTAGAGCCGCGAAGAGGGCGAGCACCGACAGCGTCCCCGCGAGGCCCAGTTCCTCCCCGGTGATGGCGAAGATGAAGTCGGTGTGCGCTTCGGGCAGTTGGCCCCATTTCTCCACACTGGCGCCGAGGCCGGAACCGAAGAGTCCGCCGGAGGCGAGGGCGTAGATGCCGTGCACGGCCTGCCAGCAGGTGTCGTGCGGGCCCGGCTCGGTCGCGCCGATACAGGCCAGCCTGGACATGCGGTTGGGGCTCGTCTTGATGAGGATGAAGCCGATCGCCAGGGCGATGGACAGCACCCCCACGAACAGCCGGGTGGGCGCTCCGGCCAGCCACAGCAGCCCGAACAGGATGGCCGTGAGGATGATCGCGGTGCCCATGTCGCCGCCGAGCATGATCAGGCCGAGCAGCATGAAGGCGACGGGCACGAGCGGCACCAGCATGTGCTTCCACTGGGTCAGCAGCCGCTTGTCCTGTTTGCGGGCGAGCAGATCGGCGCCCCAGAGCACGAGCGCGAGCTTGCCGAACTCGCTGGGCTGGATCTGGAACGAGCCGCCGAGGGAGATCCAGTTCTGGTTGCCGTTGACCGAGACTCCTATCCCGGGCACCTGCACCAGGGCCATCATGAAGACGGCGCCCGCCAGTATCGGGTAGGCCAGCGCCCGGTGCAGCTTCACCGGCATCCGGGAGGCGGCCAGCAGCAGCACACCGCCGATCAGGGCCGCCAGGAACTGCTTGCGGAAGAAGTACGACCCGGGCAACGACAGCTGGAGGGCCGTGATCTGCGAGGCCGAGTAGACCATCACGAGCCCCAGCACGGTGATCAGCAGGCTGCCGCCGAGGATCAGGTAGTACGCGGTCAGCGGCCGGTCCCAGGCCTTGCGGGCACGCGTGAAGAGGCGGCGTACGGGGTTGTCGCGCGGCACCCCGGCGGCGGGCCGCCGGCCGGCCCGCTGCACGGGAGGCCGGCCGGTCCGGCTAGTGGGCATCGGCGTCTCCGGGCCACAGCGATGTCACGCGTCCGTCCCTCCCAGGTTCGCCCGGCTAGGCGGCCGGGTCAGGCGCCGAGTTCGCGGACCGCCTCCGCGAACGCGTCACCGCGCTTGTTGTAGTTGGCGAACATGTCCATGGACGCACAGGCCGGGGCCAGCAGCACGGTGTCCCCGGGCTCGGCGAGCCTCCTGGCCTCCTGAACAGCCGCGAGCATCGCCCCAGTGTCGGTCCGGTCGAGGTCGACGACGGGTACTTCCGGTGCGTGTCGCGCCAGGGCTTCACGGATCAAAGCGCGGTCCGCGCCGATCAGGACGACGCCCCGGAGCCGCTTGGCCGACCTGGCGACCAGCTCGTCGAAGGTCGCGCCCTTGGCGAGCCCGCCGGCGATCCACACGATCGACTCGTAGGCCGCCAAGGAGGCTTCCGCGGCGTGGGTGTTGGTGGCCTTGGAGTCGTCGACGTAGGCGACCTGGTCCACATCGGCGACGTGCGCGATGCGGTGCGCGTCCGGGGTGAAGTTCCGCAGTCCGTCCCGTACGGCCCGGGGAGGCACTCCGAAGGCGCGCGCGAGGGCCGCCGCGGCAAGGGCGTTGGCGATGTTGTGCGGGGCGGGCGGACGGACGTCGGAGACCTCCGCCAGCTCCTGCGCGTTCTGCTGCCGGTTCTCGACGAAGGCGCGGTCGACCAGGATGCCGTCCACGACGCCGAGTTGGGACTGCCCGGGAGCGCCGAGGGTGAAGCCGACAGCCCGGCAGCCCTCCTCGACGTCCGCCGCGCGCACCAGGTCCTCGGTGGCCTTGTCGGCCACGTTGTAGACGCAGGCGACCCGATTGCCTTCGTAGACACGGCCCTTGTCGGCGGCGTACGCCTCCATGGAGCCATGCCAGTCGAGATGGTCGGGCGCGAGGTTCAGCACGGTCGCGGAGTGGGCGCGCAGCGAGGGCGCCCAGTGGAGCTGGTAGCTGGAGAGTTCGACCGCGAGGACGTCGTACTCCTGCTCGCCGAGGACGGCGTCGAGGAGGGAGACGCCGATGTTGCCGACGGCGGCGGTGCGCAGGCCGGCCGCCTTCAGGATGGAGGCGAGCATCTGGACGGTCGTGGTCTTGCCGTTGGTGCCGGTGACCGCGAGCCAGGGCGCGGCCTTCCTGCCGTCCAGTTCCCGCAGCCGCCAGGCGAGTTCGACGTCGCCCCAGACCGGGACGCCCGCCGCGGCGGCCGCGGCGAACAGCGGTTTGTCCGGCTGCCAGCCGGGCGCGGTCACGATGAGCTCGGTGCCCTCGGGCAGGGTCGCGCCGTCACCGAGGCGCACGGTGACGCCGAGCGCCTCCAGCTCCGCGGCCTGCGCCCGGGCCCGTTCGTCGTCGCCGTCGTTGACGACCGTGACGACCGCGCCGAGGCCGTGCAGGACCTTGGCCGCCGGGATTCCCGAGACGCCGAGGCCGGCGACGGTGACGTTCTTGCCCTGCCAGTTGGTCACTTCTTGGCTGCCCATCCTGCGTAGAAGAGGCCGAGTCCGACGATGACGCACATGCCCTGGATGATCCAGAAGCGGACCACCACAAGGACTTCGGACCACCCCTTTAGTTCGAAGTGGTGCTGCAGCGGGGCCATTCGGAAGACGCGCTTCCCGGTCAGTTTGAAGGAGCCGACCTGGATGACCACCGACATGGTGATGAGGACGAAGAGGCCGCCGAGCAGGGCGACCAGAATCTCGGTGCGGGAGCAGATCGCGAGACCGGCGAGCGCGCCGCCGAGGGCCAGCGAACCGGTGTCACCCATGAAGATCTTGGCCGGCGAGGTGTTCCACCACAGGAAGCCGAAGCAGGCGCCCATCAGGGCGGAGGCGACGACCGCGAGGTCGAGCGGATCGCGTACCTCGTAGCAGGCCGCCGGGTTGGTGAGGGTCTGCGCGTTGGCGCAGGACTCCTGGAACTGCCAGACGCCGATGAAGGTGTAGGCACCGAAGACCATCGTCGCGGCGCCGGTGGCGAGGCCGTCGAGACCGTCCGTCAGGTTCACGCCGTTCGACATGGCGAGGATCATGAACAGCGCCCAGACCACGAAGAGCACCGGGCCGATGGACCAGCCGAAGTCCTGGACGAAGGAAAGCTTCGTGGAGGCCGGGGTGTTGCCGAGGTTGTCGGCGAACTGCAGCGCGAGGACCGCGAAGGCGATGCCGACGATCAGCTGGCCGGCCATCTTCGCCTTGGCCCGCAGACCGAGCGAACGCCGCTTGACGATCTTGATGTAGTCGTCGAGGAAGCCGACCAGGCCCATGCCGGACATCAGACCCAGCACCAGCAGACCCGAGAAGGTGGGCGGATAACCCGTGATCACCTTGGACATGAAGTACGCGATGATCGTCGCCAGGATGAAGGCGATACCACCCATCGTCGGCGTACCGCGCTTGCTGTGGTGCTCGCGCGGGCCGTCGTCACGGATGTACTGCCCGTAACCCTTGCGGGCGAGCAGCTTGATCAGCAGCGGGGTGCCGATCAGGGTCAGGAAAAGACCAATGACTCCTGAGAACAGGATCTGCTTCATCATCGGGCGGAAACCTCACCCTCGGTACCGTCGGCGAGCAGCGCGAGCGCCACCCGTTCCAGCCCGACGGACCTGGACGCCTTCACGAGCACGACGTCCCCTGGGCGCAGCTCGCTGCGCAACAGGTCGACAGCCGCCTGTGCGTCGGACACGTGCACCGACTCCTCACCCCACGAACCCTCGTTATATGCGCCCAGTTGCAGCCAGGACGCTTCCCTGCCCCCGACCGCGACGAGCTTGCCGACATTGAGCCGGACGGCAAGCCGTCCGACCGCGTCGTGCTCGGCGAGCGCCTCGTCCCCGAGCTCGGCCATCTGACCGAGCACCGCCCACGTACGACGTCCCTTGCCCATCGCCGCGAGCGCGCGCAGGGCGGCTCGCATGGACTCGGGGTTCGCGTTGTAGGCGTCGTTGACGACCGTCACGCCGTCCGGACGCTCGGTGACCTCCATCCGCCAGCGGGAGAGGGAGCCCGCCTCGGAGAGCGCGCGGGCGATCTCGTCTGCGGACATGCCCAGCTCATGGGCGACGGCGGCCGCGGCGAGCGCGTTCGACACGTGGTGCTCACCGTACAGGCGCATGGTCACATCACTGCACCCGGAGGGTGTGCGAAGGCTGAAGGAAGGCTGTCCGCTCTCCGTGAGCCGGACGTTCTCGGCCCGTACGTCCGCTTCGTCGGACTCTCCGAAGAGGATCACGCGTGCCTTGGTACGCGATGCCATGGCACGTACGAGGGGATCGTCGGCGTTGAGGACCGCGGCGCCGTCCTCGGGGAGGCTCTCGACGAGCTCGCCCTTTGCTTGCGCGATCTGCTCGCGACCGCCGAACTCGCCGATGTGGGCGGTGCCGACGTTGAGGACGAGGCCGATCTTCGGCGGGGTGAGACCGGCGAGATAGCGGATGTGGCCGATACCGCGGGCGCCCATCTCCAGCACGAGGAACTTCGTCTCCTCGGTGGCGCTGAGCGCGGTGAGCGGCAGTCCGATCTCGTTGTTGAGGGAGCCGGGGGTGAAGACCGTCGGCGCCTTGCTCCGCAGTACCTGGGCGATCAGGTCCTTGGTGCTGGTCTTGCCCGCGGAGCCGGTGAGGGCCACGAGGGTCGCGCCGAGCCGTTCGACGACATGGCGGGCGAGGGCACCGAGGGCGGTCTGCACGTCGTCGACGACGATGGCGGGCACACCGACGGGGCGGGACGCCAGGACGGCGGCCGCGCCGGCTCCGATCACCGCCTCGGCGTAGTCGTGGCCGTCGACCCGTTCGCCGACGAAGGCGACGAAGAGACTGCCGGACTCCACTTCACGGGAGTCTCTGACGACCGGTCCGGTGACCTGCACCGCCGGATCCGGTATGTCGTACGTCTGCCCGCCGACGACTGCTGCGATCTCGGCGAGAGAGAGGGCGATCACAAGTTCATCCCTGGGTCTTCTGGATAGCTTCGCGAAGCACTTGGCGGTCGTCGAAGGGACGCACCACCCCGGCGATGTCCTGGCCCTGCTCGTGGCCCTTGCCCGCGACCAGCACGGTGTCGCCCGGCTTTGCGCGCGCGACGGCCGCGGCGATGGCCGCGGCCCGGTCCTCGAAGACCTGGACCTCGCCGCGCTCGTGCGCCGGTACCTCGGCGGCTCCCGCGAGCATGGTGGCGAGGATCGCCAGCGGGTCCTCGGAGCGGGGGTTGTCGGAGGTGAGGACGGCGGTGTCGGCGAGCCGGGCCACGGCCGCGCCCATCGGCTTCCGCTTGGTCTTGTCACGGTCGCCGCCGCAGCCGAGCACCACGTGCAGGCTGCCCTCGGTCACCTTGCGCAGGGCGCGCAGGACCGATTCGACGGCGTCCGTCTTGTGGGCGTAGTCGACGACGGCGAGGTACGGCTGGCCCTCGTCCACGCGCTCCAGCCGGCCCGGGACCCCCGGGACGGCTGCGACGCCGTCCGCGGCGGTCTGCGGGTCGAGTCCGGCGGCCGCGAGGGCGACGATCGCGGCGAGGGCGTTCGCGACGTTGAAGGGGCCCGCGAGCGGCGAGCGGGCGGTGATCCGCTCGCCCTTGGGGCCGACCGCGGTGAACGTCGAGTCCATCGGGCCGACTTCGACGTTCTCGGCGCGCCAGTCGGCGTCCGGGTAGCCCTCGGCGGAGAAGGTGATGACCGGGACGGTGGCTTCCCCGGAGAGCCGGCGGCCGTACTCGTCGTCGAGGTTCACGACGCCGAGCCGGCTGCGTCTGGCCGTGAACAGCTGCGCCTTGGCCTGGAAGTAGTCCTCCATGCCGGTGTGGAACTCCATGTGTTCCGGGCTGAGGTTGTTGAAGACGGCGACGTCGAAGACGCAGCCGTCGACGCGGCCGAGGACCAGCGCGTGGCTGGAGACCTCCATCGCGACCGAGTCGACCCCGCGCTCGCGCATGACGGCGAACAGGGCCTGGAGGTCGGTGGCCTCGGGCGTGGTGCGTTCCGACTTGATGCGCTCGTCACCGATGCGCATCTCGACCGTGCCGATCAGGCCGGTGGAGTGGACCGTCCTCAGGCCGCCCTCGATGAGATAGGCCGTCGTGGTCTTGCCGGAGGTGCCCGTGATGCCGATCTGGAGGAGATCGCGCCCCGGGTGGCCGTAGATGGTGGCCGCCAGTTCGCCCATCGATCCGCGCGGGTCGTCGACGACCAGGACCGGCAGACCGGTGGCCGCGGCGCGCCCGGCGCCGGTCGGGTCGGTGAGTACGGCGACGGCGCCGAGGCCGGCCGCCTGGGTCACGAAGTCGGCGCCGTGCAGACGCGCACCGGGGAGGGCGGCGTACACGTCGCCGGGTCGCACCGCTCGGGAGTCATGGGTGATGCCCGTGACCCCGACGTCGCTCTCCGGCTTCTCGGCGCCCAGCTGATCGGCCAGCTCCGCGAGGTGGATGGCGGAGACGTGAACCGGACGCGGCGGTCCCGGATATGTCACAGGAACGCCCTTCTGGGTGGTTTGGGACTGATCAGCTTGTGGCACGGCGGTGAGCGTACCGGGCTCACCCCCGCCGGGGCGAAGCGAGGGCGGGGACGGGGTGTGCGGGGAGGAATGGTTCCCGGGGTCCGGGGTGATCGTTGTCACGAGTGGTTCCTGGTCCGTTGTGCGGGGGTGCTGAGCACGGCGTGCGGTCGGGGGCGGTCACGGCTTGAACTCCACGGGCAGGCGGGCGGCGGGCGCGCCGGTGGGCGGGACCTGAAGGGTCTTCAGGGCGAACTCCATCACCTGCTTGAAGACGGGTCCGCAGATCTGGCCGCCGTAGTAGAGGCCCTTCGTGGCGTTCTGGATCGCGCAGTAGACGGTGATCCGCGGCTTGTCCGCGGGGGCGAATCCGGCGAACGACGAGGTGTAGCCGTGGTACTTGCCGGTGGCCGGATCCACGCGGTTGGCCGTACCCGTCTTGCCCGCGACCCGGTACCCGGGGATGCGCGCCTTGATGCCCGTGCCCTGTTCGTCGTCCACCACGGACTCCAGCATCTGGGCGAGCGTCTTCGCCGTCTTCTCGCTCACGACCCGGGTCTTCCTGGGCGCGGCGGCGGGCGTGAAGCGGCCGTCGGGTCCCTTCGTACCGCGCACCAGGGTCGGCTCGATACGGACGCCGCCGTTGGCGATCGTCGAGTAGACGGAGGCCGCCTGCATCGCGTTGATCGATACGCCCTGGCCGAAAGGGATCGTGTACTGCTGCGAGGTCGACCACTTGTCCGCGGGCGCGAGGATGCCCGCCGTCTCGCCGGGGAAGCCGAGCCCGGTGTGGCTGCCGATGCCGAACTTGCGCAGATACGAGTAGAGGACCTGGTTGGCCTGTTTCTGGGTCTTGCCGAGCTGGCCGGTCGCCAGGATGGTGCCGATGTTGCTGGACTTGGCGAGCACGCCGTTGAGCGTGAGGTCCCAGGTCTTGTGGTCGATGTCGTCCTGGAAGAGCCGGTCGCCGCGGTGCAGCCGGTTGGGCACGACGACATGGGTCCCGGGTGTGGCCACGTTCTCCTGGAGGACCGCGGCCATCGACATCAGCTTGGCGGTGGAGCCCGGTTCGTACGCGTCCTGGAGGGCCGCGTTGCCCATGGCCGCCGCGTTGGCCTGGGTGAGGTCGTTGGGGTCGAAGCCGGGCGAGTTGGCCATGGCGAGGACCTGGCCGGTCCTGGTGTCCTGCACTATCACGTAGCCGCGGTCCGCCCTGGACTTCCTCACCTGCTCGGCGATGGCGTCCTGCGCGGCCCACTGGATGTCGCGGTCGATGGTGAGCTCGACGTCGAAGCCGGCCACGGCCGGTGTCTCGGTGGAGCCCACGGTCGGCACCTGGCGGCCCCCGGACTGGGCGTAGCGGATCTTGCCGTCCTTGCCGGTGAGCTCCTTGTTCAGCTGCTGCTCGATGCCGCCGCCGCCCTTGCCGTCGGCGTTGACCCAACCCAGTATCCCGGCGGCGAGATCGCCGTTCGGGTACACGCGTTTGCTGGCCGGCACCGCGAGGACGCCCGCGAGGACGTTGACCGTGCTCCTGTCGGTCTCCGCCTTCGTCCCGAGCGTGCTCTTCAGGTCCTTGATCTGCTGCCAGACCTGGGGGGTGCGGCGGTGCGCGAGGAGCGTGTAGCGGGTGTTCGTCGTCCGCAGTTTCCTGGCGACGGTGTCCACGTCCTGGCCGATGATCGGGCCGAGGAGCGCGGCGGCCTGTTCGGGAGCGTCCCCCACATGGGTGGCCTCGCGCGTGAACATCGTCGGGTCCGCGGT
This sequence comes from Streptomyces sp. NPDC026500, assembly GCF_055567635.1. Taxonomy (NCBI): domain Bacteria; kingdom Bacillati; phylum Actinomycetota; class Actinomycetes; order Kitasatosporales; family Streptomycetaceae; genus Streptomyces; species Streptomyces sp. NPDC026500. The sequence continues at coordinate 284,169 of NZ_JBVHQB010000008.1, forward strand.
GATGTCGTACGCGTCCACGCTCGTCGCCAGCTCGACGCCGTCGCGGTCGGTGATCCCGCCGCGCTCGGCGGCCAGCGTGCGCCCGACGTACCGGTTCTGCTCGGCCTTCGCGGCGTAGGTGCTCGCGTCCACGGCCTGCACCTGGAGCAGCCGGACGACGAACGCGATCATCACCAGTGTCAGCGCGAGGCTGACCATGCGCAGGCGGGGACGGGGGCTGCCGAGCCGGATGACGCGCGGGCCGTCGGAGCGGGCCGCGGCCGGGCGGCGCACGGGGCGGCCGCCCGGGCCGGGGCGGCTCCGGCCGCCGGGGCGCACGGGCCTGGCGGGGCCGGGTACTCGGCGGCGCGGCGGTTCCCTGTCGGACACTTCCGTCACCTGCCGGGGGTTGTGGAGGGCTGCGTGGACGGGGCGGGGGCCCTGGTGGTGAGCGCGCCGGGGGACGGCTGCCTCGGGACGGACGTCGATGCGGGAGACGGTGCCGCGCTCCCCGCCGGGCTCGTGGTCCGGGCCGGGACCGGGGCGAGGACCTCGGGCGGGGGGATCATCGGGGCCCGTGCGGCGGACTGCCGGCCGGCTCCGGGGACGCCTTTGACCGTGCCGTCGGGGTTGAGGAAGGCGGGGTCGCCGCCGGGGACCATGCCGAGTTCGCGGGCGCGGCGCTGGAGGGCGTCGGGGGCGGAATAGGCGTCCACGTCCCGTTGAAGGGCCTGTTCCTCGTCGGTCAGGCTCTTGGTCTCCTTCTGGAGGTCGTCGAGGCGGAACGCCCCTTCGCTGAGCGCCGAGTTCAGCACGAGGAGCCCGATGAGACCGCCGCCGAGGAGAAGGACGACCAGGAGGACGAAGGGGGTGCGGGCGGCCTGCCCGGCCCCGGCCGGAAGAAGCCGCGCGAGCCGGGCGGCCCGCCCCCTGAGTTCGGGTCTGCCGCTCACGCGCCCTCCCTGTGGGTCTGGTGTGCAGGCTTCACGGCCACGGCCGCTCCATGGGTTCGGTTCCCGTACTCACGAAGCCGTCGCGGGTTCGGTTCCCGGACTCACGAAGGCGTCGCGGGTTCGGATTCCCGGCCCCCGCCGTCCGGCGGGTTCGGGAGACGGACCCACGGCCTTCCGCGAGTTCGGATTTCCGACTCACGACCCCTCCTTCTCCCCGCGCCTCACTCGGCGGCTTCCTCGCGGATGCGCTGTGCCCCCCGCAGCCGGGCGGGAGCGGCTCGCCGGTTCTCGGCGACCTCTTCCTCGGTGGGAAGTTCGGCACCGCGGGTGAGGAGCTTGAGCCGGGGCTGGTAGCGCTCGGGGACGACCGGCAGTCCGGGCGGCGCGGTGTTGGCGGCGCCGGCCGCGAACACCTGCTTGACCAGCCGGTCCTCAAGCGAGTGGTACGAGAGCACGGCGATACGGCCGCCGACGGCGAGCGCCTTCACGGCCGCGGGAATCGCCCTCTCCAGGACACTCAGTTCGCCGTTGACCTCGATGCGCAGCGCCTGGAAGGTGCGCTTGGCGGGATTGCCCCCGGTGCGCTTGGCCGCCTGGGGCAGCGCGTCACGGATCAGCTCGACGAGCCGCGCGCTGTTGGTGAAGGGGTCCTTCTCGCGCTCGCGCACGACCGCGGAGACGATCCGCTTGGCCTGCTTCTCCTCGCCGTACGCCCGCAGGATCCGCACCAGTTCGCCCGGCGGGTAGGTGTTGAGCACCTCGGCCGCGCTCATGCCGGTCGTCTGGTCCATGCGCATGTCGAGCGGGGCGTCCTGCGCGTACGCGAACCCCCGGTCCGCCTCGTCGAGTTGCATGGAGGAGACACCGAGGTCGAACAGGACGCCCTGGACGCGCGGGATGTCCAGGCGGTCGAGCACGTCGGGGAGTTCGTCGTAGACGGCGTGCACCAGGGTGGCGCGGTCACGGTAGGGGGCGAGCCGCTCTCCGGAGAGGCGCAGCGCCTCCTTGTCACGGTCCAGGGCCACGAGCCGCACTTCGGGGAACCGGGTGAGCAGTGCCTCGCTGTGACCGCCGAGCCCGAGCGTGCAGTCGACGACCACGGCTCCCGGTTCGGCGAGGGCCGGGGCCAGCATGTCCAGGCACCGCCGGAGCATGACCGGGACGTGTCGGCTCTGCCCCTCCGGTCGCCCGCTGTCGCCCTCGTTGGGAAGCGCTTCGCGCCCTTTCATTCCGGGCCCTCTCAGGTCCGGCGCGGCCATACGCACTGCCGGGTCCCCACCCGCTCGGGAAGGGGAGGTCCGTGGCGCCGGATGAATGGCGTCAGCCGACCGGGAGCGGGAGGAGGCCGAGCCGTACGTACGCGCCGCGCACGCGGGGAAACTCCGGAAAGTCGCCGGGTCTCCAGGGGAAAACAGTCCAGCGGGGAGAGCCTCGCCTCCCGCTTCGCGTCACTTTAGTCCACGGTGTCTCGCGGTCAATCAACCGGCATGCGCGTCGCGGACGGGGCTCGGATCGAAGCCGCGGATCCGGAAGAATCACCCGAACGGGCACGTCGTCACCCCCCGTGTGGATTACCTCACAACAAGCCGCGATGACATTCTTTGTCCCCTCTCACAGCAGGACTGCTCCATGCGTGACCAGTACCGTCATGGGTATGACGACTTCCGCAGCTGTTCCCACCGAACCCGAAGGCGCCATAGCGGTGGAGCGCACGGTCACCGACCGTCTCGTCGACGCGAACGAGAAATACGCCGCCGCCTTCACCGACCCGGGGATGGACGCCCGCCCCGTGCTGCATGTCGCGGTGGTGGCGTGCATGGACGCCCGGCTCGACCTGCACGCCGCTCTCGGGCTGGAACTGGGTGACTGCCACACCATCCGCAACGCGGGCGGCGTGGTCACCGACGACGTGATCCGGTCCCTCACCATCAGCCAGCGGGCGCTCGGCACCCGCAGTGTGGTCCTCATCCACCACACCGGCTGCGGTCTGGAGTCCCTCACCGAGGACTTCCGGCACGACCTGGAGATGGAGGTCGGCCAGCGCCCCGCGTGGGCGGTCGAGGCCTTCCGGGACGTCGAGCAGGACGTACGGCAGTCGATGCAGCGCGTGCGCACCTCCCCGTTCCTGGTGCACACGGACGACGTCCGCGGCTTCGTCTTCGACGTCACGACCGGCCTGCTGCGGGAGATCGACCCCTCCTGACCGGCCCCGCCGAACCCCCCGGTCGCCGGCCCTCCGCAGCTCGTGGGACCCTCTCTTCACAAAAAACCCCGGTCGTCCGGTGCGCAAAGGGCCGTAAGAACTGACATATCGCGGCCACTTATCCACAGGCGAGTGACACGAACCGGTAACGGCAACAAGAATGCGGTTGTGGCGTCACGCGGAACCTTTCGCGCGTGGTGTCCGTGTTTCGGGGTGGGCCGGTCCGCACAGGGCGTCGGCCCGAACGGGCCGAGGAGGGCCGGGTGACGACCTATGACGATCGAGCGAGCCTTACAGATCTGACCGCCACTGCGGAGCGTGTCCGCAGTTCGGTGGAAGGAGTGATCGAAGGCAAGCCTGAGGTCGTACGGCTTTCGCTGACCGTGCTGCTCGCCGAGGGTCATCTTCTGATCGAGGATGTCCCGGGCGTCGGCAAGACCATGCTCGCCAAGGCGCTGGCACGGTCCATCGACTGTTCGGTGCGGCGCATTCAGTTCACGCCCGACCTGCTGCCCTCGGACATCACGGGTGTGTCCATCTGGGACCAGCAGCGCCGGGACTTCGAGTTCAAGCCGGGCGCGATCTTCGCGCAGATCGTGATCGGCGACGAGATCAACCGCGCCTCGCCCAAGACGCAGTCCGCGCTCCTGGAGTCGATGGAGGAGCGGCAGGTCACCATCGACGGGCAGACCTACGAACTGCCCAGCCCGTTCATGGTGGTGGCGACCCAGAACCCGGTCGAGATGGAGGGCACCTACCCGCTGCCGGAGGCCCAGCGCGACCGCTTCATGGCCCGTGTCTCCATCGGCTACCCCAGCGCGGAAGCCGAACTGCAGATGCTGGACATCCACGGCGGGGTGAACCCGCTGGACGACCTCCAGCCGGTCGCCCACGCGCACGACATGGTGAAACTGATCGACGCGGTCCGTACGGTCCATGTCGCCGACCCGGTGCGCCGCTACGCGGTGGAGCTGGTGGCCGCCACGCGCACCCACCCCGACCTCAGACTCGGCGCCTCGCCGCGTGCCACGCTGCATCTGCTGCGCGCGTCGAAGGCGTCCGCCGCTCTCAGCGGCCGGGAATTCGCGCTGCCGGACGATGTGCAGGCGCTCGCCGTCGCGGTCCTGGCCCACCGGCTGCTGCCCACGGCCCAGGCACAGTTGAACCGCCGCACGGCGGAACAGGTCGTCCAGGAGATCCTCCAGCGCACCCCGGTGCCCGCCGCTCCCCAGCAGTCCGGCCTCTCGATGGGCCGGGGCGCGCCCACGTACGGTCAGCAGCCGCCCCGGAGGCTGTGATGACGCAGGCGAGCACGGAGCACACCGCCGAGGGGGACAAGGGCGGGCTGCGCACCGCGCTCGCCGGGCTCACCACCCGCGGTCGCTCGTTCCTGGCCGCCGGAGTGGCCGCCGCGATCTGCGCGTACGTCCTGGGGCAGAGCGATCTGCTCCGGGTCGGCCTGCTCCTCGCGGTCCTGCCGCTGGTGTGCGCGACCGTGCTGTACCGCACCCGCTACCGGGTCGCGGGCAGCCGCAGGCTCTCCCCCGGGCGCGTGCCCGCCGGCTCCGAGGCGCGCGTCCATCTGCGCATGGACAACGTCTCGCGGCTGCCGACCGGCCTGCTGATGCTCCAGGACAAGGTGCCGTACGTCCTCGGTCCGCGTCCCCGCTTCGTGCTGGACCGGGTGGAGGCGGGCGGCCGTCGCGAGGTGTCCTACCGGGTGCGCTCGGACCTGCGTGGCCGGTACCCGCTGGGTCCGCTCCAGCTGCGGCTGACCGACCCGTTCGGCATGTGCGAGCTGACCCGCTCCTTCTCGACGTACGACACCCTGACGGTCATCCCGCGCGTGGAGGCACTGCCCCCGGTGCGGCTCACCGGCGAGGCGAAGGGGTACGGCGACGGGCGGCAGCGCTCACTGGCCCTGGCCGGCGAGGACGACATCATTCCGCGCGGGTACCGCTACGGCGACGACCTGCGCCGCGTGCACTGGCGGCTGACCGCTCGCTACGGCGAGCTGATGGTCCGCCGCGAGGAACAGCCCCAGCGCTCCCGCTGCACCGTGCTGCTCGACACCCGGGGCATCGCCTTCCAGGGCGCGGGCCCCGACTCGGCCTTCGAATGGGCCGTGTCGGGCACGGCGTCGACGCTGGTGCACATGCTCGAACGGGGCTTCTCCGTCCGTCTCCTGACGGACACCGGCACCTCGGTGCCCGGCGAGGGCGCCGACGGGTTCGCGGGCGCCAGCCAGGAGTCGGCGGACGCCGCCGGGATGATGATGGACACGCTCGCCGTCATCGACCACTCGGACGGCGCGGGCCTGTCCCGGGCATACGACGTGCTGCGCGGTGGCAACGAAGGACTGCTGATCGCCTTCCTCGGCGATCTCGACGAGGAGCAGGCGACGGTGCTCGGCAAGATGCGCCAGCGCAGTGGCGGGGCCGTCGCGTTTCTGCTGGACAGTGAGTCCTGGGTGCGGGAACCGACCGAGGTGCCCGGCCCGTTGGACAGGAGCGTGGACCGGCTGCGCATGCTGCGCGAGGCTGGCTGGACCGCCGTGATGGTGCCGCGGGGGGCGTCGCTCGCCGACCTGTGGCGCGAGGCGGACCGTCAGCGCACGCACGTGGCGTCGACGGGGACTACCGCGGGGGGTGGTGGCGTATGAGTGGGCGAGCCCGACTGGCGCTGTGCGCGGCGGCGGCCACGCTGATGGCGTCCTGCGCGCTGCTGCCGCTGGTGAGCCCGGCGACGTGGATCTTCCAGGCGTGGTTCCTGCTGGCCGTGCAGACCGGAGTGGGCGCGCTGACCCGGCGGGTTCCGCTGGCCCGGCCGCTGACCGTGGCGGCGCAGGCGCTGGTGACGCTGATGCTGCTGACGCTGGTCTTCGCCCGCCATCAGGCCGTCGCCGGGGTCGTCCCCGGGCCCGAAGCCTTCCAGCACCTCTCGGAGCTGCTCCGGGCGGGCACCGACGACGTCGGCAGATACTCGATTCCGGCCCCGCTGTCGGACGGGATCCGGCTGATGGTGGTCAGCGGCGTCCTGGTGATCGGACTCGCGGTGGACGCGCTCGCGGTGACCTACCGCAGCGCCGCGCCCGCGGGCCTTCCGCTGCTCGCCCTGTACTCGGTCGCCGCGGGCCTCTCCGGCGGTGGCGCGGCCTGGCTGTGGTTCCTGCTCGCGGCCGCCGGCTATCTGATGCTGCTGCTGGCCGAGGGCCGGGACCGGCTCTCGCAGTGGGGCCGTGTTTTCGGCGGAGCCGCCCGCGCACCCGGCCCGGAGCCTGTGGGCGGCGTCGTCGCGCCCGTCCGTACCGGGCGGCGGATCGGCATGGTCGCGCTGGGCATCGCCCTGTTCGTGCCGTTCGTCCTGCCCTCGCTCGACGGTGGTCTGCTGGACGGCGCGGGGCGGGGCATCGGCAACGGCACCGGGGGCGGTGGCACGATCTCCGCGGTGAACCCGCTGGTCTCGCTCCGCGACAGTCTGAACGTGGACGAGGACCGCACGGTCCTGACCTACCGCACCAACACCGCGGAGACGCAGGACCTGTATCTGCGCATCGTCTCGCTGGACGACTTCGACGGCACGGCGTGGAAGCCGGCCCAGCGCCACATCGTGGACGTGCCGAAGACGTTCCCTGCGCCGATCGGTCTCTCCGGCCAGGTCAAGCGGGCGACGATCCAGACCCGTATCGCGGCGGCCGACTGGTACGCCCAGGACTGGCTGCCGATGCCGTACCCGGCCAGCAAGGTGGACATCAGCGGCAGCTGGCGCTACGAACCGGTGGGGCGCACCCTCGTCGGGGACCACGGACAGAACACGCGCGGTGTGCAGTACCAGGTCACGAGCCTGATGGTGGAGCCGACGGCGCAGCAGCTGGCGAGTGCCCCGGAGCCCTCGCCCGCGATGAGGCGCGAGTACACCAAGGTTCCTGAGTCGTTGCCCGCAGTGGTCGCGAACACGGCCCGCAAGGTCACCGCGGGCTCCGCCAACCAGTACGAGCAGGCGGTCAAGCTCCAGGACTACTTCGCCGCCAGCGGCAACTTCCGGTACAACACCCAGGTGCAGGCCGGCAGCGGCTCGACAGCGATCGCGAACTTCCTGAAGGACAAGGAAGGCTTCTGCGTCCACTTCTCCTTCGCGATGGCCTCGATGGCGCGGACGCTGGGGATCCCGGCCCGCGTGGCGGTGGGCTTCACGCCCGGGACTCCGCAGGCGGACGGTTCGATGTCGGTGGGACTGCGGGACGCGCATGCCTGGCCCGAGCTGTACTTCGAAGGCGTGGGCTGGACCCGCTTCGAGCCGACCCCGAGCCGGGGCTCGGTGCCGTCGTACACCCAGACGAACACGCCGGGCAACGACGTGCCGGCCGCGCCGAAGCCGACGTTCTCGACGTCCGCGGCGCCCTCCACCGCGCCGTCGGCCAGCGAGAGCTGCTCGGCCCAGCTGCGAAGGCTGGCGGCCTGCCCGGGCCAGTCCTCGGCGGTGGCGGTCGGCGATCAGGACGACGACTGGCCCTGGTTCAACATCCTTGGGCTGACGCTGGCCGGGCTCCTGGTCCTGGGAGTGCCGCTGCTGCCCATGCTGTGGCGGATGCGGGTACGGGCGGTCCGGCTCGGCGGTCACGGCCGCACCGAGGCGGACGTGGCGGCGTACACGCTGGGGGCCTGGCTGGAGGTGACCGATTCGGCGTGGGACTACGGGATCGCGCCGGAGGGGTCGCAGACGCCGAGGAAGGCCGCCGAACGGGTCGTCGGGCTCGGGCACCTGGATCCGGAGGCCGCGGCAGCGGTGCACCGGCTGGCCGCGGCGGTGGAGCAGGTTCTCTACGCTCCGCATCCCCGGCCGGTGGCGGGCCTCGCGAACGACGCGCGCCGTATCGAGGAGGCCTTCTGGACCTCCGCGAGCCGTCCCGCCCGTCTGCGTGCCCTCCTCGCCCCCCGTTCGGCCGTCCGGGTGATCTGGGCGGCCTCGACCGTCCTGACAACCCTGAGCGCCCGCCTGTCGGCCCGCCGGCAGTCCCTGCTCCACCGCCCGTCGGGCCAGAACAGCTGACGGACACCGGGCGTCTTGCCCTCGCCGGGCCCGAGCGAGTTGCGGCCCGCGGCCTGGCGAGGGCCGGTCCACTGAAGGCCGGTCCACTGAAGGCCGGTCCACTGAAGGCCGGCCCGACGTTGAGCGGTCACGGGCGTCCGGCGCCCGTGACCGGTGCGGACCACCGTCCCGCCGAGCGATGGCGGTCCCCCGGCCGGGCGAACCCGACGCCTTGCGGACGGTGGGCACAGTCACCCGTCCCTGACGCCGTTGCGACATGAGAGCGCGGGCGCCGGACCGGGTTCCCGCAGCCGGGTGTGCACCGGGTGCCCCGTCGGCGCACCGAGCGGCACCTCACTCCCGCCCGCAGCGGGCGCGCGGCGGCTGTCCGACCGCACTCCGACCGCACATACGCGTGAGGGGGCGTCCACCCGGATCCGGGTGGACGCCCCCTCACGCGTATGTCTGCGGCTGCGACGCCGGGGGCTCAGTTACCGCCCTGTTCGTCGCGGCGACGCTGCCAGCGCTGTTCGATTCGATCCATCACGGAACGACGTTGTCGGCCCTGCCTGCGAGCGGCGGGCGAGCCCGACGCGGCCGGCTGTTCACCCGGCTTGGGAGCTTTGCGCCAACCGGTGACGGCAAGCACCGCGCAGCCCAGCATGACGAGGAAGCCCACCACGCTCAGCCAGATCTGAACTGCGACCATTCCAGCCATGAGGAGCGCGATACCCACCAGGAAGCCCGCGACCGCCTGGTATACCCGTCGCCGGGTGTACGTACGCAGCCCGCTTCCCTCAAGCGCTGTCGCGAACTTGGGATCTTCGGCGTACAGCGCTCGCTCCATCTGCTCGAGCATTCGCTGCTCGTGCTCCGAGAGCGGCACGGAGTCCTCCTCATCGTGCAGTCGCCGGGGCGACCGGGGGTCCCCTTCAGGATAGGCAGGGAATCGCCCCCGTGAAACCCGCCCCTCTACGCCAATTCGCCAACCGGAACCCGTCATGGCACCCCGATGCGCTGAGGCGTGCATTCCCCAGCGAACGGTCCGTCATGCCGGACGGTCTCCCCCGATCATACGGCGCCGAGCACTCGATCGGGTGGTCTGTGGCGTACTCCATCCGCTGCCAAGCCCCTGATCAGCGGCGCACCACGGCAGCAGCTCAGTCCCCGGCAGCCCCTCGGGCCTCACCGAGCACATGGAGCTGCGTGGCCACGGAGTGGAACGCGGCATTTTCGGCCGCCGCCGCTTCCAGCTTCAGCAGTGCCTCCAGGGCACCCGGCTCGGTGTCCACCAGGACACCCGGCACCAGGTCCGCGAAGACCCGCACGCCGTGCACGGCACCGACGTGCAGACCGGCGCCGGCGACCAGGGAGGTGAGCTGTTCGGCGGTGAACCGGTGCGGAACAGGATCACCCTCGCCCCAGCGTCCGTCCGGGTCGTCGAGTGCGTGCCGGGCCTCCTTGAAGTGCCCGGCGAGGGCGCGGGCCAGCACGGCTCCGCCCAGGCCCGCGGCGAGGAGGCTGAGCACGCCCTCGGGCCGCAGCGCGTCCACCACGTTGCGGACGCCCTCGGCCGGGTCGTCGACGTACTCCAGGACGCCATGGCACAGCACCGCGTCGTAGCGGCCGCGCTCGACCACGTCGAACAGGCCGTGCGCGTCGCCCTGGACACCCTGCACGCGGTCGGCGACGCCGGCCTCGGCGGCGCGGCGCTCCAGCGCGAACAGCGCGTTCGGGCTGGGGTCGACGACGGTGACACGGTGGCCGAGGCAGGCGACGGGCACGGCGAAGTTGCCGCTGCCGCCGCCCGTGTCCAGTACGTCGAGCGACTCTCGCCCGGTGGCCTTGACCCGGCGTTCCAGGGCGTCCTTGAGGACTTCCCAGACGACGGCGGTACGGAGAGAAGCGCGGGGGCGCATCGGGTCCGACACGGCAGTTGACTCCTCGGCGCGGCACCGCCTCTTGAACGGCGGAGCGATCTTCGGGCCCCCCGGCGGGGAGGCAGCAGGCGCCTCCACCCTATTGCCTCCGTCGCCGTGACCGATCCTCCGTCTCAAGTGCGCCGGAACGTTTGATGAGCGGGTCCCGGATCGTGTGATGAGCGGGTACCGGATGGCGTGAGGAGCGGGTGCCCGGCGGACGCCGAGCCGTTGCCCGCCCCGCGCTCCGCCCGAGGCCCCCTCGCGGTCAACCCGCGTCCGGAACCCCCCTGTCCGCCCGGTCCCGGTCCCCGTCCTGCCGGGGCTGCGGCAGGACGGGTTGCAGCACCAGCATCCGCTCGACGAGGCGCAGGAACATGGCGACGTCGCGTATCAGGTCGTCGGCGTCGCGGGTGGTGGCCGCTCCCTGGATACCCGCCTCCGCGCGGGCGCGGCGGGTGGCCCCGGACGCGAACAGCGCGCTCCACTCGGCCAGTTCGGGCGCGATCTCCGGGAGCACTTCCCAGGCGCTGCGGATACGGGCCCTGCGCCGGGACGTGGGCTCCGGGCGGGCTCGCGCGGCGAGGACGGCGGCGGCGGTGCGCAGCGCGGCCAAGTGCGCCGTCGCGTACCGCTCGTTGGACGTTTCCAGAGCCGTCGCCTCGTCGAGTCCGGCGCGGGCCTGGGAGAGCAGGTCGAGGGCGGCGGGCGGGGCCGTGGCCCGGCGGAGCACGGGGTGGACGTCGCCCGCCGGTCCGGTCAGTGAGGGGGCAGGGCCGGTGGCGCGGCGCCGACGGGCGGCGGCTGCGGAAGAGTTGGCCATGACGAACCTCCTGTCGTCGTGTGACGGCGCTGTGGCCGTATGTACACATCGTGCGGTATGCCACTGACAATCCGTTCTGACCTGGGCTTTTGCTTCGATCGAAAGTTCGGGATAGTTTTTGCACTGACCAGTCAGTTCAAAAGTAGTTCGATGGTGTTCAGGGGATGGGGGAGCTGTGGACGGTCCGCACGGACTGGGCGTCACGGCCGAGGACTTCGGACTCAGGGGGCCCCGCGGGTGGGCGTTCCGCGGGGTTCGTCTCGACGCGGAGCCCGGATCGCTCATCGCGATCGAGGGGCCGTCCGGGTCCGGCCGCACGTGCCTGCTGCTCGCCCTCACGGGCCGGATGAAGGCCAACGAGGGGACGGCGGCGGTGGGTTCGTCGAGGCTGCCGAAGCAGATGGCCGCGGTGCGCCGGGCGAGCGCGCTCGCCCACGTGCCCGGGGTCACGGACCTCGACCCCGCCTTGACCGTCGGGGAGCACCTGAGGGAACGGGCTCTGCTGCAGCGGCGGTTCGGGGGATCGCTGCGCGCCCTGCTGTGGCCTCGGGGCGAGCGGGTGAGCGCGACCGAGCTGCGGATCCGCGCCGCGTCGACCGCCGCCGGATTCGACCCGGAGGCGCTGCCCAAGGGGCCGAGAACAGCCGTACGTGATCTGGAACGGATCGAAGCGCTGCGGCTGTCCCTCGCGTTGGCCCTGATCGGCCGGCCGCGGCTGCTCGGTGTCGACGACACCGACCTCAAGCTCTCGGACGCCGAACGGTCCGAGGTCTGGGCTCTGTTGACGTCTCTCGCCGAGTCGGGCACCACGGTCGTGGCGGTGTGCAGCGAGGCCCCCGAGGGCGCCGTCGTCGTGTCCACCGTGCCGTCCGACACGTCGAGGACCGCCGACGGACAGGACCCCGACGGCGCCCGCGCAACCACGTCCGCGCCCGGGATCGGGAGCACCGCCGAGACCACCGAGGCCACAGACAGCACCGCCGCTGCCGCCGAGGCCGACGCCACCAACACCGACGCCACCGCCGATGCCGGCGTCATCGCCGACGCGGAAACGGACACCGACGTCGACAGCGACAGCGACAGCGACAGCGGAACCCACGACAGGGAGACGGCCGATGCGCTCGCCTGAATTGGCCTTTCTCGAACTCCGTCGCTTCGGCCGGGGCAAGCTCCCGCGTGCCGCACTGGTCGCGCTCCTGCTGCTGCCCCTGCTCTACGGCGCGCTCTACCTGTGGTCGTTCTGGGACCCGTACGGCCGTCTCGACCGCATCCCCGTGGCGCTGGTGAACGACGACAAGGGGGCGACGGCCGGCGGCCGGAAGTTCGCCGTCGGAGACACCATCACCGAGGGGCTGCGCGACAGCGACACCTTCGAGTGGCACGAGGTGAGTTCCGCCGAGGCCCACCGGGGCGTGGAGGACGGCACGTACTACCTGTCGCTGACCATGCCGGGCGACTTCAGCAAGAGGATCGCGTCCAGTGCCGGGGCGTCACCCGAGACGAGTGCGCTCCAGGTGCGGACCAACGACGCGAACAACTACATCGTCGGGCAGATCTCCCGCACGGTGTTCAGCGAGGTGCGGACGGCCGCGTCCACGAAGGCCTCGCGTTCGTTCCTCGACCGGATCTTCATCTCGTTCTCGGACATCCACGGGAAGACCGTGCAGGCAGCCGAGGGTGCCGACCGGCTCAACGGCGGGATCGGCAAGGCGAAGAAGGGCTCCAAGGACCTCGCGGACGGCCTGAAGGTGGCCAAGAAGGGCAGCGGAAGCCTCTCCGGTGGGCTGAGGAAGCTCAACACGGGCGCGGGCGACCTGGAGGACGGTTCGCGCCAGGTCGCGGACGGCACCCGGGCGCTGGCCGACAAGGTCAACGGGGCCGCGGACAAGGTGGGCCCCTTCCTGAAGGACAACGAGAAGTCGATCGGTGACACGGCCCGGCTGGTCGCCGACTCGGCCGCGGGGATCCGCCACAACCTCGACACCCTGGTGAAGACGGCTCCGGCCGCCGCCAAGGGCGCGCGCGCCGCGTCCGACGCGCTGAACGCCGTCCACCGCGCGCGGTGCGAGACCCTGCCGGTCCCGGACGCGGCGTGTCCCGAGCTGACAAAGGCCGCGGAGGCGGCCGCGGACGTCGTCAAGGTCACCGACGACGTGAACACGCTGATCGATGACCAGGACGGCGATCTCGACAAGCTGGACAAGAGCCTGGCGACGCTGGAGAAGCAGGCACAGGCCCTCGCCGATCGCTCGCCGCATCTCTCCGAGGATCTCGACGACGCCGTCTCCAAGATCAACAAGTTGAACGACGGAGCTTCCACGGTCGCCAAGGGCGCGCGGCGGCTGCACTCCGGCCTCGGCACCGCCAGGACCGGCGCGACGGACCTCGACGATGGCGTCGGCCGGCTGAACACCGGCGCGAGCGATCTCGACGGAGGCCTGTACAAGCTCGTCGGCGGCTCCGGCAAGCTGGCGGGCGGCCTGCACGACGGCGCCGGGCAGATCCCCGACTACGACAAGCCCGACCGCGACCTGCGCACCCAGGTCATGGCCGACCCGGTGCACATGGCCTCCAGGGACCTGCACAAGGCGCCCAACTACGGCACCGGATTCGCCCCGTACTTCATCCCGTTGTCCCTGTGGGTCGGCGCGATGGTGGCGTACATGCTGATCCAGCCGCTGAACCGGCGCGCGCTCGCGGCGGGTGCCTCGGCCTGGCGCATCGCGCTGGCGGGCTGGCTGCCGGTCGCCGTCGTCGGCGTGCTCCAGACGGCCGCACTGATGGCGGTGCTGCACTGGGCGATCGGCCTCCAGATGGTGCGGGCGGCAGGAACGGTGGGCTTCCTGTTCCTGGTGACGGCCTGCTTCGCGGCGATCGTGCAGTGGCTGAACGCGCGCTTCGGAGCGGCCGGCCGGATCCTCGTCCTGGCCTTCCTGATGCTCCAGCTGACGTCGGCGGGCGGCACCTACCCCGTCCAGACCAGTCCGGGCTTCTTCAACGCGATCCACCCCTTCCTGCCGATGAGTTACGTCGTCGAGGCCCTCCGGAGGCTCATCACGGGCGGCGGCCTGGAGCCGGTACGGACGGCGTGCGTCGTACTGACGGCCTTCACCGTGGGCGCCCTCGCGCTCACCGCGCTGACAGCCCGCCGCAAGCAGGTCTGGACCCTCGACCGGCTGCATCCGGAGCTGAGCCTGTGACCACGCGCGCGGGCGCTCCTGTGACAATCGGAGCCATGGAAAGCAGCAGCACCACGGCGGGCGGCGGCGGCCGCCGCGAGGCGACCCGGCAGAAGCTCTACGAGGCGGCCGTCACCCTGATCGCCGAACAGGGTTTCTCCGCCACCACGGTGGACGAGATCGCCGAGCGGGCCGGGGTCGCGAAAGGCACGGTCTACTACAACTTCGCGAGCAAGTCGGTTCTCTTCGAAGAGCTGCTGCGGCACGGCGTGGGGCTCCTCACCGCCTCGCTGCGTGAGGCGGCGGAGAAGACCGCCCGGGACGGCGGCAGCAAGGTCGACGCGCTGGACGCGATGATCCGGGCCGGGCTCGTCTTCATCAACCGTTATCCGGCGTTCACCCAGCTGTACGTGGCGGAGCTCTGGCGCACCAACCGGGCCTGGCAGTCCACCCTGATGGTGGTGCGGCAGCAGGCGGTGGCGGTCGTGGAGGGTGTTCTGCGCGATGCGGTGGCGGGCGGGGAGCTCAGCGACGAGATCGACATTCCGCTGACGGCGGCGGCGCTGGTCGGGATGGTCCTGGTGGCCGCCCTGGACTGGCAGGCCTTCCAGCCGGAGCGCTCCCTGGACGACGTCCACGCGGCGCTGTCCCGGCTCCTCCAGGGTCGCGTGAGCGGTCACCACTGAGCCGGGGAGGTCACCGCTCAGCCGGGGAGGTCACCGCTCAGCCGGGGAGGTCACCGCTCAGCCGGGGCGACGGGCCCACCGGGCCCGCGCCGGAGGTCGACCCGGGCGCCCGGGCCCGCGCGCTCGCCCGGGCGCCGGTCCGGCGGAGCCGAGCTCCGCGAACCACCCACCGCACCCGCCGGCGCCAGGAAGCAACGCGCGCCGCTACGGAGCGCGTCGGGCCGCACGGACGAAAGCGCCGGTCCGGGTGGCCGCGTCCCCCGCGGGCCGTCCGTACCGGCGCTTCGTCGTGCTCCCCCGTACCCCCCGTTGGGCCCCCGTTCGGTCGTCCCCCGGGTTCCCCCGTGTCTCACTCCCGCCGAACAGGTCGGCGGAAGGAGCGGCCAAGGGCGCGAGTTCCGTTCCGCCGCCCCGTGTCGGCGGTGCCGGAGCCGCGCCCCTTTCCGTGTCTCCACTCTCCCGTTCGCGCAGGTCGGACCCATCCGTGCGCCTACTCATCTCACCCTGTAGGTACGGATACTCAGGCATACGCGCTCAGACCCAGGACGCCCGGTCGCCGAATGGCTACGATCGCCTCCGTGTCCGTACTCCCCCTGGTCTTCACCAGCGGCTGGGCCAGCGGTGTCAACGCGTACGCGGTGGTGCTGCTCCTCGGTCTCTTCGGCGCGACCGGGCTCAGCGACGACGTCCCGGAGTCCCTGCAACGCCCTGAGATCCTGGTCACAGTCGGTGTTCTCTTCCTCTGCGAGGCGGTCGCCGACAAGATCCCGTACGTCGACTCGATGTGGGACTCCGTGCACACGGTGATCCGGCCGGCGGCGGGTGCGTGGGTCGGGGCGCTGCTCGCCGGACAGAGCGGCTCGGTCTCGGATCTGACGGCGGCCCTGATCGGCGGTTCGACGGCGCTGGCGAGCCACACGGTCAAGGCCGGGACCCGGATGGCGGTCAACACCTCGCCGGAGCCGTTCAGCAACTTCGTGATGAGCACCGCGGAGGATCTCGGGGTCGCGGGCCTCCTCACGCTGGCGATGTTCCATCCCGTGGCCGCGGCGGTCATCGCCGGTGTCCTGCTGTTCACCGGGCTCGGGGTGCTCTACTTCCTCGTCTCGCGGATCAGACAGTTCCTGCGCCGCCGGGCGCAGCGCCGGGAGGAGCGGCGGACGGGCGCGACGGCGGTGCAACCGCCCGGCCGGGCGCCTCGGGCGGACCGCGGCTGACCTCGGCGGGGGGTCCGGGCGGCGGACCGAGCCGGGACGCGGGCGAGCCGGGACCACCCCGCCGACCTCCGGGACGGGACTGTCGGTGGGGGCCGATAAAGTCGCCGGCATGGGACGGATTGCGGTGATCGGCGCCGGGATGGGCGCGATGGCGGCCGCTGCCCGGCTGGCCGTCGCGGGCCACCGGGTGGTGGTGTACGAGCGGACGGAGACGTACGGCGGTGCGGTGCGCCGCTTCGAGCGGGACGGCTTCGCCTTCGACACGGGCCCGGGGCTGCTGCCGGTGCCCGCGGTCTATCGCGATCTATTCGTCAAGACCGGGAAGCAGCCCCTGGAGGAGTGCGTCGAGCTGGTGCAGGTCGACCCGTCGACCGACCACGTCTTCGCCGACGGCACCCGGGTGTCCCTGCCGAACGCCTCGCGCGCGGGTGTGCTCACCGCGCTGGACGAAGCGCTCGGCTCGGACGCGGGCGCGCGGTGGGGCGACTTCCTGGTGCGGGCCCGTGAGGCGTGGGACCGCGCGCGCCGACCGCTCCTGGAGGAGCCGCTGTGGCCCAACTGGGCGGTGCTGGCCGAGCGCGAGCCGTATCCCTCGGTGCCGCACAAGAGACTGCTGCGCACCCGGCGGGCCGGCACCCTCGCCGAGGTCGCCGCCTGGGAGCTGCGCGACGCGCGTCTGACGGCTCTCCTGGAGAGCCACGCCCTGCTGTACGGGCTCGACCCGCGCGTCACCCCGGCGAGCGCCGCGGTGCTGCCGTACATGGACCATGCCTTCGGCACCTGGTACGTGCGCGGCGGCGTCCGGGAGCTGGCGCGCGCCGTGTACGAGCGGTGCCTGGAGCGCCGGGTCGAGTTCCGCTTCTCCACCTCCGTCGGACGGATCGTCGAGAAGGACGGCCGGGTCGTCGGTGTGGAGCTCTCCGGAGGCGGCTCCGAGCTCTCCGGCCCCGAGGGCTCCCCCGGCACCTCGGGATCCGGGGGAGGCACGTTCGCGGAGGCGGACTTCGTGGTCGCGGGCGTGGCGCCCGGCGTCCTGGGCGGCCTCCTCCCCGGGGAGGTGCTCCGGGGCGGTGACGAGGTCCCGCCGCAGCCCGGGGCGTCCAGCCGGCTGACCGTGCTGCTCGCGCTGCGCGGCGCGCGGCCCGCCGGGGTGGCGCATCGGACGGTCGTGCACACGGTCGACCGCGACGGCGAGCTGGACCGGCTTTTCGGCGAGCGTCCCGGGGTGCCCGCGGCGCCCACCGTCGTGGTGTCACGCCCCGACGACCCGGCGCTCGTTCCGGACGGGGAGCACGAGGCGGCCACGCTGACCGTCACGGTGCCGTCGGGCGCTCCGGTGTCCGATGCGGACGTGGAGCGGGTCCTGGGTGCCGCCGAGCGTGCCCTGCCGGGTCTGCGCGACCGGCTCCTGTGGCACGAGGTCCGCACCCCGGCCGACATCGCGGCGGCGACCGGCGCGGAGGGCGGCGCGGTCCCCGCCCCTGCCCTCGCCGCGGCGGACGGCCGGCTGCTGCACCCGTCGAACAGCACGCGGATACCCGGGCTCTTCGCGGCCGGGGGCTGGGCGCACCCCGGCGGCGGTCTGCCGCACGCGGGCATGTCGGGCGCGCTGGTGGCCGGGCTGATCGTGGAAGGACCGGAGTTCCAGGGCTCGCAGTGAACGGCCCGGTGGGCAGGAACGGCGGCCGGGGCACGGACAGGCGCAGGCGGCAGGACGCGACGCGCCGGCGGGCGGCGGTGGCGGGCGGCTGAGACTCAGGTGCGGCGCACAGCGATGCGCGGAGGCCTTCGGCCGCTGTCCGGTCGGTCAGTAGCGGTACTGCTCGTCGAACCCGGCGTTGCCGTTGCCCTGGCCGTTGCCCTGGTACGGGTACTGCTGCTGCTCGGGCGGGAGTTCGGCGCCGTACTCGTCGGTGCGCTGCTGCGGCACCCAGACGCCGCCGGCCGGGGTCTCGCCGCCGTACGTGCCGGTGGCGTACTGGTCCTGGCCGTAGTTCTGCTGCTGGTACTGCTGGTCACCACCGTTGTAGGCGGTGTTGTCGTACGAGGCGCCCGTGTACGTCTGCTGGCCGATGTACGGGTCCGAGTAGGCGGCGTACTGCTGCTGACTGTTGTCGTAGCCGTACTGCTGCTGCTGGTCGTAACCCGTGTAGCCGTCGTAGGCGTAGGCCTGCTGGCCCTGGGCACCCGCCGCGTAGGCCTGCTGGCCCTGGGCACCCGCCGCGTAGGCCTGCTGGTCCTGGGCCGTGGCGTAGGCCTGCTGGTCCTGGGACTGGGACGCGCCGGCGTAGGTCTGGTCGGTGGCGGCGGCGTAGGCGGCGCCGTTGTAGACGCCGTAGGAGCCGGTGTCCTCGGGCAGGGGCTGCGGTTCGTAGACCGAGGTGGACTCCGCGGCAGTGGGCTCGGCCGACTCCGGGGGCATGAACCGGTCGGACGCCGCGGGCGTGAAGACGTCGTCCTCGCCGGCGGCGTACTGGTCGTCGCGCCGGTAGGCCGCCTCCTCGACCTCGTCGAGGTCGGAGCCCTCGAGTGACGGGTCGTCGCTCTCCAGGTCCTCCGGCTCGCCGCGGCGGCGCTTGCTGGGCTTGTCCGGCGTGGAGGGGCCGTTGATGGCCCAGCCCTGCGCGAAGCCCTGGCGGAACGAGAGCGTCACATAGGTCTGGCCGACCGTGAAGGCGGCCGCGCCCAGGCCGATCACCACGACGGAGTGCATCAGGACGCCGAGGACCACACCGAGGAAGCCGACGAACGCGAGCAGCCGGAACCGCAGCCGCGCCTTGTACTGCAACAGCACCTCGCCGAGCAGCCACAGCGCGACGATGCCGAATGCCAGATAGAGGACCGTCAAGCCCATGTACGCCCCTCTCCCAGTGGCCGCTACGCAGTGTGTCGTACGCGGGTGCGACCGGTCTAGGCCTGCTGCGGGTGGTGCAGGCCCAGATTCTCGTAGATTTCCAGCGTCGCCGTGGAGTTGTTCAGCGTGATGAAGTGCAGTCCGGGGACTCCCTCGGCCAGCAGCCTCGCACAGAACTCCGTCGCGAACTCGATCCCAATGGAGCGTACAGCCGCCGGATCGTCTTTGACTGTGAGGATCCGCTCTTTCAGGACGTCCGGGAACGAAGCATTCGACAGTTTGGGCAGCCGTTCCAACATCTTCACACTTGTCACCGGCATCACTTCGGGGATGACCGGCGTCGCGCAGCCCGCCGCGTCGACGCGGTCACGCAGCCGGAGGTAGGACTCCGGCTGGAAGAACATCTGCGTGATCGCGTAGTCGGCGCCGGCGCGGCACTTGTCGACGAAGTGGGAGACGTCCAGGTCCCACGTGGTGGACCGGGGGTGCATCTCCGGGAAGGCCGCGACCCCGACGCAGAAATCGCCGGATTCCTTGATGAGGCGCACGAGTTCGGCCGCGTAGGTCAGACCCTTGGGGTGGGGGACCCACTCGGCCATGGGGTCGCCGGGCGGGTCTCCGCGCACGGCGAGCATGTTGCGGATGCCCGCGTCCGCGTACTGCCCGATGATGTTGCGGAGTTCCGCGACGGAGTGGTTGACCGCGGTGAGGTGCGCGACTGGGGTCAGGGTCGTGTCGAGGACGATCTGCTCGGTCTCCTTGACCGTGCCGGCCCGTGTGGAGCCGCCGGCCCCGTAGGTCACGGAGACGAAGTCGGGCGCCACTGCCTCGACCCGCCGCAGGGCGTTCCACAGGTTCCGCTCGCCCTTGGGGGTCTTCGGCGCCGAGAACTCGAACGAATAGGTCTGTTTGCCGGTCGCGAGCATGTCGCGCACGGTGCGTGCGCGATCAGTCCTGGTGGAAGCAGATCCGAGGGCCATACTCGCAGGTTAGTCAGAGGGTGTCGGTCTCCCAACCGAACCGCTGCCATTTGTCCGATCTGTCGATTTCTTGTCCACCCCTCGGACACCCTCGGACGCTCGGGCCCTCGGTCGACGGCCGGCGGCGGCCGGCTGACCTGCCGGGACGCTCCGTGCGGGGCGGCCGCCGTGTCTACGCCTCGCGCAGCCGCTTCGCGAACTCCGCCGCCGCCGCGCCCGGGTCGTCCGCCTCGGTGATCGCCCGTACGACGACGACCCGGCGGGCGCCCGCTTCGAGCACCTCGTCGAGCCGGCCGAGGTCGATGCCGCCGATCGCGAACCAGGGACGGTCGGTGCCGAGGGCAGCCGTGCTGCGGACCAGGTCGAGGCCGGGTGCGTGGCGGCCGGGCTTGGTGGGGGTGGGCCAGCAGGGGCCGGTGCAGAAGTAGTCCACGCCCTCCTGGACCGCGGCGGCCGCGGCCTCGGACTCGGCGTGCGTGGAACGGCCGATGAGCACCTCGTCGCCGAGGATCGCGCGGGCCGCGGGAACCGGGAGGTCTCCCTGGCCCAGGTGCAGTACGTCGGCGCGGACGGCGTGGGCCACGTCCGCCCGGTCGTTGACCGCGAGGAGCTTGCCGTGCCGGGCGCAGGCGTCCGCGAAGACCTGGAGGTGTTCCAGTTCCTCCCCCGCCTCCATGCCCTTGTCGCGCAGCTGCACGATGTCGACTCCGCCCGCCAGGACCGCGTCGAGGAACCCGACGAGGTCGCCCTGACGCCTGCGGGCGTCCGTGCACAGGTAGACGCGGGCGTCGGCGAGCCGGCCCCGCGGGGTCGTGGCGGTGTTCTCGGGCATGCGTGGATCCCCCGTTTGTCGGTGCGCGGGGAGGGCGGCGGCCGGGATGGTCCCGCCCGCCGCGCTCCCCGTGCCGGACGGTCGCGTTCAGGTCAGACGGCGAGCGCCTGGGCGCGGCGCTTCACCTCCGTGCCGCGATTCTCGCTCAGAGCCTGCGCGGGGGTGCCGGGCAGGCTCGGGTCGGGAGTGAAGAGCCACTCGAGGGCCTCTTCGTCGGAGAAGCCGTCGTCCCTCAGGAGCGTCAGGGTGCCGGCCAGGCCCTTGACGACCTTCTGTTCGTCCACGTCGATGAAGTCGGCGGGGACGTGCAGCGCGCGGTTCTCACCACGGCGTACGGCGATCAGCTGGCCGTCCTTGACCAGCTGCCGGACGCGCGTCACCTCGACGCCGAACTGTTCGGCGATGTCGGGGAGGGTGAGCCAGGCGGGGACGAGAGCATCGATCTTTGCGTCAATCTCGGTCACGGGACAAGCCTGCCATCCCGGACCGACAGTCGGAAGCCAAGGGCGTCCGACCTGGGGTGACGGATCAGGCCGTAGCACCCTTCAGCGGCCTCGACGGGTCCGCGAGCAGCTGCGGATCCATGCGTGCGCCCGCTTCGATGAGCCGGCGGCCCTGGGCGAGATCCCTCGGACGGCCCACGGCCAGGAGGGCGACCAGACGTGTCTCGCGGAGCCAGCACACCGACCAGGAGGCGCCCGAGGAGTCGCCGCGCCACACCAGGGTGTCGGCGGGCGCATGGTGGCCGACGTACTGCACGAAGCGGCCGAACTGCTCGGACCAGAAGTACGGCACGGGGTCGTAGGCGGCGGGTGCCTCTCCGACGATGTTCAGGGCGACCGTGCGCGGGCCCTGGAGGGCGTTGTCCCAGTGGTGGACGAGGAGGCGGTCCTCGTAGCGTCCCGACGGGAAGGAGGCGCAGTCGCCGACCGCGTAGACGTCCGGCAGGGAGGTGCGCAGGTGGTCGTCGGCGACGATCTCGCGGTGGGCGCCGAGTTCGATGCCGGAGCCGGCGATCCAGGCGGTCGCGGGCCGCGCCCCGATCCCGACCACGACGGCGTCCGCGGGCACCCGGGAGCCGTCGTCCAGGATCACCGCGCCCGGCTCGATGCGCTCCACGCGCGCGTGGGTGCGCAGCGTGGCCCCGCTGTCCGCGTACCAGGCGGTCATCGGCGCGGCCACCTCGGCGGGCAGTGCTCCGGCGAGCGGCCGGTCGGCGGCCTCGACGACCGTGACCACGCAGCCCGCCTCACGCGCCGCCGTGGCGAACTCGGCGCCGATCCAGCCCGCGCCGACGACCACGATGTCGTGCTGCTGGGTGAGAACGGGACGCAGCCGGTCGGCGTCGTCCAGGGTGCGCAGCAGGTGCACCCCGGGCACGCCTTCGGCGCCCGGCAGCTGGATCGGTTCGGCGCCGGTGGCGACGACCAGGACGTCGTACGGGACGGGTCCCGCGGCCGTGTCCAGTTCGTGGTCGCCGGGACGCACGCCGAGCGCCTCGCGGCCCAGCCTGAGGTCGATGTCCAGGGCCTCGAAGTCGATGTCGAAGGCGGAGCCCTCGGCCTTGCCCAGCAGGACGGCCTTGGACAGCGGGGGCCGGTCGTACGGCTGATGCGGCTCCGCGCCGATCAGCGTGACGGTGCCCGTGAAGCCCTGCTCGCGCAGGGCGACCGCGGTCTGCACTCCGGCCATGCCCGCGCCCACCACGACGACCCGCCGTGCCGTGGGCCCCTGCGACTGAGACTGTGCCTGCGTCTGCTCGCTCACCTGATCACCATAGACACCTGACAGGTACCGCTTACCTGCAAATGGGGTACGCGGCGTCCCTTCCGCAGCGTCCGGTAACCCCGAGTCACTAAGAGCGCTTTTTCCGCAGCCCACAGCGACTCTTAGCAAGGGGAGAGCTGCGGACGCTGAACGCTGCGGAACGACGAAGAGACCACCCGCGCCGGTTCCTCGTGCAGCCCCCCGGCAGAGATCAGGGCCCGGTAAGGAGGCTGTTTTTCGCAGGGGCCAACGGCCGTCGGAGTCCAGGGCGTTGCCGCGCGAGCGTAGCGAGCTGCCAAGGGTCGTGCGGCTGTACGCCGCTCCTTGACCGTGCCGTCCTGCTCGTGGTACGCGAACCGGGTGCGGGTGCCCACCTGGCCCGGTGCCTGGTCGGCGACGGGGGCGAGGACAAGGCCGTCGAGCGGTCGCGCCACGGGCGGAGGCTCCCTTACTGAGACGGAGCGGGGCGGGCTAGGGTGGCCAACGTAAAGCACTCGCGGGAGCCCGGACGCAGCGGGCTGAGAGGGAGGCTGGAGCGGCCTCCGACCGTACGAACCTGATCCGGGTCATGCCGGCGAAGGGAGGGGCTGGACGCCCATGTCGCCTGCACGTTCGTCAGACGTCCTCGTCATCGGGGGCGGAATCATCGGTCTGGTGACGGCCTGGCGGGCCGCGCAACGCGGGTTCACCACCGCGCTCGTCGACCCCGGGCCGGGCGGTGGGGCCGCCCAGGTCGCGGCCGGAATGCTCGCCGCCGTCACCGAACTGCACTTCGGCGAGGAGACCCTGCTGGGCCTCAACCTGGCCTCCGCGCGCCGCTATCCGGACTTCGTCGCCGAGCTGACCGAGGCGACCGGCCAGGACCTCGGCTACCGCCGGTGCGGCACGCTGGCCGTCGCGCTGGACGCCGACGACCGCGCCCATCTGCGGGAACTGCACGCTCTGCAGGTCCGGTCGGGGCTGGAGTCGGAGTGGCTGAGCGGCCGTGAGTGCCGCCGTCTGGAGCCGATGCTCGCGCCCGGCGTACGCGGGGGTCTTCGGGTCGACGGCGACCACCAGATCGACCCGCGGCGCCTCGCGGGAGCCCTGGTCACGGCGTGCGAGCGGGCCGGAGTCGTCCTGCACCGGACCTGGGCGGAGCACCTGACGGTCGCGGGGGACCGGGCCGCCGGAGTGGTCACCACGGAGGGCGCCGAACTCACCGCGGGCCAGGTGGTGCTCGCCGGGGGCAGCCTCAGCGGACGCCTGGCGGGCGTCCCCGACGACGTCGTGCCGCCGGTGCGCCCGGTCAAGGGACAGGTGCTGCGGCTGACCGTGCCGCAGCGGTACGCGCCCTTCCTCAGTCGCACCGTGCGGGCCGTGGTGCGCGGCAGCCACGTCTACCTGGTGCCGCGCGAGAACGGCGAGCTGGTGGTCGGCGCGACCAGCGAGGAGCTGGGCTGGGACACCACCGTGACGGCGGGCGGCGTGTACGAGCTGCTGCGTGACGCCCACGAGCTGGTCCCCGGGATCACCGAACTGCCGCTCACCGAGACCCGCGCGGGGTTGCGCCCCGGCTCACCCGACAACGCACCGCTGCTCGGCCCGACGGCACTGGACGGACTCCTGCTGGCCACCGGCCACTTCCGCAACGGCGTGCTCCTGACGCCCGTCACCGGTGACGCGATGGCCCACGTCCTGACCACCGGCGAACTCCCCGCCGAAGCCCGCCCCTTCAGCCCTCTGCGCTTCGGCGCCGACGCCCTCACGGAGCAGCCCGCATGAACATCGTCGTCAACGGGGAGCGGCAGCGGATCGCCGCGGGAACCGCTCTCGACGCGCTCGTCGCGACCCTCACCCCGGCACCGGCCGGAGTGGCCGCCGCGTTGAACGAAACCGTCGTCCCGCGCGCGCAGTGGTCGTCCACCTCCCTCACCGAGGGCGACCGCGTCGAAGTCCTCACCGCCGTCCAAGGAGGCTGACCATGGCCGACGACCCCTTCGTCCTCGGTGGCAGGTCCTATACGTCCCGGCTGATCATGGGGACGGGCGGCGCGCCCAGCCTCGACGTGCTGGAGCGTTCCCTGGTGGCGTCCGGTACGGAGCTGACGACGGTCGCGATGCGGCGCGTGGACGCCTCCGTGCACGGCTCGGTCCTGTCGGTGCTCGACAGGCTCGGCATCCGCGTCCTGCCGAACACGGCCGGCTGCTACACCGCCGGTGAGGCCGTGCTGACCGCCCGTCTGGCGCGCGAGGCGCTGGGCACCGACCTGGTCAAACTGGAGGTCATCGCCGACGAGCGCACCCTCCTGCCCGACCCGATCGAACTGCTCGACGCGGCGGAGACGCTGGTCGACGACGGCTTCACCGTGCTGCCGTACACGAACGACGACCCGGTGCTGGCGCGCAAGCTGGAGGATGTCGGCTGCGCGGCGATCATGCCGCTCGGTTCACCCATCGGGTCCGGGCTCGGGATCCGCAACCCGCACAACTTCCAGCTGATCGTCGAGCACGCGCGCGTGCCGGTGATCCTGGACGCGGGGGCGGGTACGGCGTCGGACGCCGCGCTCGCGATGGAGCTGGGCTGCGCGGGGGTGATGCTCGCCTCGGCGGTGACGCGGGCTCAGGAGCCGGTGCTGATGGCGGAGGCCATGCGGCACGCGGTGGAGGCGGGGCGCCTGGCCCGGCGGGCGGGGCGCATCCCCCGGCGGCACTTCGCCACGGCGTCCTCTCCCGTCGAGGGCATGGCGGCGCTGGACCCGGAGCGCCCGGCGTTCTGATCACCCCTCCGCACGCCGTCGGTTTCCGGCCGGAGGCCGACGGCGGGTCTCCTGCGGAAGCGCTCGCCGTCGGCCGGTGCGGCGGGGGTGCGGTGTCGGCGCTCCGGGTGCGACCCGC
This sequence comes from Streptomyces sp. NPDC026500, assembly GCF_055567635.1. Classification (NCBI taxonomy): domain Bacteria; kingdom Bacillati; phylum Actinomycetota; class Actinomycetes; order Kitasatosporales; family Streptomycetaceae; genus Streptomyces; species Streptomyces sp. NPDC026500. Next base: position 309,465 of record NZ_JBVHQB010000008.1, read on the forward strand.
GTGACGTGGACCTAGTGCCCTGGGGCGGACCGCGCGGCGGTGGAGGCCGCGGCCGGTCGCGGGCCGCTCCCGCGACGGTGCACGTTGTCCCGTTGTCGCCTGGTGGCGAACAGGATCTGATCGGACATATGTGCGACGAACGGATCTTCGCGCGTGCGGTGTGCGTCACAGCTCGGCTGCAGTCGGGCCCCGGTATCCGCCGAACGGGGCGTCGTGACAGTGGCGGCTCGTAGACTCACCTGCGTGGATACGACCCTTCAGGACCCTCTTGTCGGACACGTGCTCGACGGCCGCTACCGCGTCGACGCACGGATCGCGGTCGGCGGGATGGCCACGGTCTACAGGGCCCTGGACACCCGCCTCGACCGCGTGCTCGCACTCAAGGTGATGCACCCGACGCTGGCCGCCGACGGTTCGTTCGTCGAGCGGTTCATCCGCGAGGCCAAGTCGGTGGCCCGGCTGGCGCACCCCAATGTGGTCCAGGTCTTCGACCAGGGGGCGGACGGGTCGTACGTCTATCTGGCCATGGAGTACATCGCCGGCTGCACCCTGCGCGACGTGCTGCGCGAGCGCGGCGCCCTGCAGCCCCGGGCCGCGCTCGACATCCTGGAGCCGGTGCTCGCCGCCCTCGGCGCCGCCCACCGCGCCGGGTTCGTGCACCGCGACATGAAGCCGGAGAACGTCCTGATAGGGGACGACGGCCGGGTCAAGGTCGCGGACTTCGGCCTCGTCCGCGCCGTGGACACGGTGACCAGCACGACGGGCGCCGTCCTCGGCACCGTGTCGTACCTCGCGCCCGAACAGATCGAGCACGGCACCTCCGACACCCGGGTCGACGTCTACGCCTGCGGAGTCGTCCTCTACGAAATGCTCACCGGCGCCAAGCCGTACACCGCGGACTCGCCCGCGCAGGTTCTCTACCAGCACCTCCACGCCGACGTGCCGCCTCCGTCGGCCGTCGTGCCGGGCATGGCGTACCCGCTGGACGAGCTGGTCACCGCGGCCACGGCCCGCAATCCCGAGGTCCGCCCCGCTGACGCCGTGGCGCTGCTCGGCCACGTCCTCGAAGCACGGGCCGGCCTCACCGCCGAGCAGCTCGACGCGGTGCCGCCGGGTGCCCTGTCCGTGGGCCACTACAACGCCGACGACCGTACGAGCGTGATCCCGCGCTCGCTGTCCGTCCCCCGTCCGCTGCCCGTGAACGACGACGACAACGCTCTCGACCGGACCAGCCGGTTCGAGCAGAGCAGCCCCTTCGGTGCCGCGCCGGCCATGCCGCCGCAGCCTCCGGGCACACGTCCGCGGCGCGGGATTCTGATGGTCGTCGCCGCGATCGTGCTGGTGCTCGGCCTCGGGGGCGGTGTCTGGTACATCAACTCGGGCCAGTTCACCAAGGTCCCGCCGGTCCTGGCGAAGACGCAGAAGCAGGCCACGTCCCAGCTCCACGGCGCCGGGCTCGACGTCAAGCGGGTCAAGCACGCCTACAGCGACACCGTGAAGCGCGGCACTGTCATCAGCACCGATCCCGGTGTCGGCGAGCGGATCCGCGACAACGACTCCGTGACGCTGGTCATCTCCGACGGCCCCAGGACGGTGAAGGTGCCGGATCTGAAGGGCTTCGCGCTGTTCAAGGCGCAGGAGGTGCTGAAGGGCGACGGTCTCGCCGCGGGCATGGTCACCCGCGCATTCAGCGAGGACGTGGCCAAGGGCTTCGTGATCAGTACGAACCCGGGCGCGGGTATCCCGCGGCACTCGGGCTCGGCGATCGCGATCGTCGTCAGCAAGGGCGCCGCGGTGGAGCTGCCCGACGTGACCGGCTCGTCGGTCGAGGACGCCACCGCTCAACTGGAAGGCGCGGGCCTGAAGGTGAGGATCGCCGCGGAGCAGGTCACCTCGGAGTTCGACAGGGGCCAGGTCGCCGAGCAGACGCCGGGCGCGGGCCGCGAGGCCGCAACGGGCGACACGGTGACGCTGACGGTCTCCAAGGGCCCCGAGATGGTCGAGGTCCCGGACGTCGTGGGCGACAACGTGGACGACGCGAAGAAGGCGCTGCAGGATGCCGGGTTCGAGGTCAATGAGGACCGCGGACTGCTCGGGCTCTTCGGCGACACGGTCAAGAAGCAGTCGGTGCACGGCGGCGACACGGCGCCCAAGGGCTCGACGATCACGATCCAGATCCGCTGAGCCCTCCCGACGTACGGCCTCCGAACGGGCAGCCGCTCGGAGGCCACTCCCCCGCCAGGCCCGCGAGGTCAACTTGTGGGGCCCGCCCGTGAGGCCCGCTCGGGAGGTCCGCCCGCGGGGCGTTCAGCCGCGCGTGACACCCTGATGGGTGTGACCAGCGAGCAGCTCCGCAACCCCGTCGGCGGCCATGTCCCCGTGGCCGGCGGCCTCAACTCCGTCGGCCTGGCCTACGCCCGCGACCTCGCGGCCGAGACCGTCCAGGTCTTCGTCGCCAATCCGCGCGGCTGGGCGACGCCCGCCGGGAATCCGAAGCAGGACGAGGACTTCCGTGCCGGCTGCGCGGCCGGGTCGATCCCCGCGTACGTCCACGCCCCGTATCTGATCAACTTCGGTTCGCACACCGAGGCGACGGTCGAGAAGTCGGTGGAGTCGCTGCGGCACTCGCTGCGGCGCGGGCGGGAGATCGGCGCCCTGGGCGTGGTCGTGCACACCGGGAGCGCCACCGGCGGCCGGGAGCGGTCCGTCGCCCTGGAGCAGGTGCGCGACCGTCTGCTGCCGCTGCTGGACGAACTGACCCATGACGACGACCCGTTCCTCCTCCTGGAGTCGACGGCCGGCCAGGGTGCCTCGCTCTGCTCCCGCACCTGGGACTTCGGACCGTACTTCGAGGCCCTGGACGCCCACCCCAAGCTGGGCGTCTGCCTCGACACCTGCCACATCTTCGCGGCGGGCCACGATCTGACCGGGCCGAGCGGTATGCACCAGACCCTCGATCTGCTGGTCGACACCGTCGGCGAGGGACGGCTGAAGCTGATCCACGCCAACGACTCCAAGGACGTGGTGGGCGCACACAAGGACCGCCACGAGAACATCGGCTCCGGCCACATAGGCGAGGACCCGTTCCGCGCGCTGATGACGCATCCCGCCACGGAGGGGGTACCGCTGATCATCGAGACGCCCGGCGGGAAGGAGGGTCACGCGGCCGATGTGGAACGGCTGAAGAAGCTCCGCGATGAATGAGGACAGAACCGCCCGGCGCTTCGCGGACACCAGAGGGAATACCCCAGGGGGGTATACGGTTCCTAAGAGGCAGCAGGTACCGCAACCTGGCATTGGGGGCCACTCATGCAGCACGAGACGCAAGCGCAGCAAGCGGGGCACACGCCGGACACGGGACACACCGTCGATGCGCACGGGCACCACGAGGCGCACGGACACGCGCACGCGCCGGCCGGGGCGACCTGGCCGACGGCCGCGCGGGCGACCCTGCACTGCCTCACCGGCTGTGCCATCGGCGAAGTGCTCGGCATGGTGATCGGCACGGCGTTCGGCTGGGGAAACACGCCCACGACGGTCCTCGCGATCGTGCTGGCCTTCTTCTTCGGCTACTCGCTCACCCTGCGCGGCATCCTGAGGGCGGGAGTCGACTTCCGGACGGCGTTCCGGGTGGCCCTGGCCGCGGACACGCTGTCGATCGCCGTGATGGAGCTGATCGACAACGGGGTGATCGTGCTGTGGCCGGCCGCGATGGACGCGAAGCTGGCCGACGCGCTCTTCTGGTTCTCGCTGGCCGTCTCCCTGGTGATCGCCTTCGCGGTCACGACGCCCGTCAACAAGTGGATGATCGGCCGGGGCAAGGGGCACGCGGTCGTCCACCGGTACCACCACTGACGCACCCGGACAGGAACGCCGGGATTCAGAGCTCGGGGCCGTCCCCGGGCTCTTCCTGGTAGGAGTAGCGCTGCTCCCGCCAGGGGTCACCGACGTTGTGGTAGCCGCGCTCCTCCCAGAAGCCCCGGCGGTCGGCGGTCATGTACTCGATGCCGCGCACCCACTTGGGCCCCTTCCACGCGTACAGATGCGGGACGACCAGGCGCAGCGGGAAGCCGTGCTCCGCCGTGAGCAGTTCGCCGTCCTTGTGGGTGGCGAAGATGGTGCGCTCGGAGGCGAAGTCCGCGAGGCGCAGGTTCGAACTGAAGCCGTACTCGGCCCAGACCATCACGTGGGTGACCGTGGGTGCGGGCGGGGCTATCTCCAGGATCGTACGAGCGGGGACGCCACCCCATTCGGCCCCGAGCATGCTGAACTTCGTGACGCAGTGCAGATCGGCGACGACGGAGGCGTACGGGAGGGCGGTGAACTCCTCGTGGGTCCAGCACTGCTTCCCGCCGTCGGCGGTGGCGCCGAAGACCCTGAATTCCCAGCGTTCGGGGCGGAACTTGGGGACGGGCCCGTAGTGCGTGACCGGCCAGCCGCGCTGAAGTCGCTGTCCCGGCGGAAGCTCCGACTGTGCTGTTTCTCCAGATTCGCGCTCCACCGGCTGACCCATGACTCCATCCTGACAGACCCGGAACAGTGCCCATGACCAGCACAGGGCGAATTCGGGCAACTCCTAGTAAGCATGCACTTACTGGACGCTCTCCGGTGCCGGTGCAAAGATGCGGCGCAATCTGCCCAGTCCCCCGCTTGGAAGGAGCCGCTGCGATGCAGGGCGACCCCGAGGTCATCGAATTCCTCAACGAGCAGCTGACCGGTGAGCTGACCGCGATCAACCAGTACTTCCTGCACGCGAAGATGCAGGAGAACTTCGGCTGGACGAAGCTAGCGAAGTACACACGGCACGAGTCGTTCGACGAGATGAAGCACGCGGAGGTACTCACCGACCGCATTCTCTTCCTCGACGGACTGCCGAACTACCAGCGGCTCTTCCATGTCCGGGTGGGGCAGACCGTCACCGAGATGTTCCAGGCCGACCGACAGGTGGAGGTGGAGGCGATCGACCGCCTCAAGCGCGGGATCGAGGTGATGCGCACGAAGGGCGACATCACGTCCGCGAACATCTTCGAGTCGATCCTCGAGGACGAGGAACACCACATCGACTACCTGGACACCCAGCTGGAACTGGTCGAGAAGCTCGGTGAGGCGCTCTACATCGCACAGCTCATCGAGCAGCCGGAGAGCTAGGCGGCCTCGCGCCCGGCGGTCCCGTACTCGACGGCCTCACGCCGGCCGGCCTCGACCTGTCCGAGGACGTCGGAGAGCACCGGCATGCCCTGGTCGGCCAGCTCACGGCGCGGACACGAGCCCCTGCCCAGCAGTGCCTGGATCCGGCGTACGCACGAACCGCAGTCCGTGCCCGCCTTGGAGGCCGAGGCTATCTGCCGAGGAGTACAGGCACCGTTCTCCGCGTGCTTCTTCACCTGCTGTTCGGTGATCCCGAAGCAACTGCAGACGTACACGCGGTTCACCTTCCCGCCGGAATCGCTGGGTAGTGCCGTCCCGATGATCGGTGAGGCTAACCTAACCTTACCCGTCACACAGGAACCACAAAAGTGGCATGGGGCGCGGATCGTATGTGATCCGCGCCCCACTTCAGGTGCCGGTAACAGGCGTCGCACCTGTTGATCTACTACTGGTCGCGGTACATCTCGGCGACGAGGAACGCCAGGTCAAGGGACTGGCTGCGGTTCAGACGGGGGTCGCAGGCCGTCTCATAGCGCTGGTGCAGATCGTCGACGAAGATCTCGTCGCCGCCGCCCACGCACTCGGTGACATCGTCACCGGTGAGCTCGACATGGATGCCGCCCGGGTGCGTGCCGAGGCCCTTGTGGACCTCGAAGAAGCCCTTGACCTCGTCGAGCACGTCGTCGAAGCGGCGGGTCTTGTGGCCCGAGGCCGCCTCGAAGGTGTTGCCGTGCATCGGGTCGGTCACCCAGGCCACGGTCGCGCCGGAGGCGGTGACCTTCTCGACCAGCTCGGGCAGCTTGTCGCGGACCTTGTCCGCGCCCATCCGCACGATGAAGGTGAGGCGGCCCGGCTCGCGGTCCGGGTCGAGGCGCTCGATGTACTGGAGCGCCTCCTCGGCCGTCGTCGTCGGGCCCAGCTTGATCCCGACCGGGTTGCGGATCTTCGACGCGAACTCGATGTGCGCGCCGTCCAGCTGACGGGTGCGCTCACCGATCCACACCATGTGGCCCGAGACGTCGTACAGGTGGCCCGTACGCGAGTCGACGCGAGTGAGCGCCGACTCGTAGTCGAGGAGCAGCGCCTCGTGGGAGGCGTAGAACTCGACGGTCTTGAACTCCTCCGGGTCGGTGCCGCAGGCCCGCATGAAGTTCATCGCGTTGTCGATCTCGCGCGCCAGCTGCTCGTAGCGCTGACCCGACGGGGACGACTTCACGAAGTCCTGGTTCCAGGCGTGCACCTGGCGCAGGTCGGCGTAGCCGCCGGTGGCGAAGGCACGCACCAGGTTGAGCGTGGAGGCGGACGCGTTGTACATCCGCTTCAGGCGCTCGGGGTCCGGGATACGGGCCTTCTCGTTGAAGTCGAAGCCGTTGACCGAGTCGCCCCGGTACGTCGGCAGGGTCACGCCGTCGCGGGTCTCGGTGCCCTTGGACCGCGGCTTGGAGTACTGGCCGGCGATCCGGCCGACCTTCACCACCGGTACCGAGGCGGCGTACGTGAGGACGGCGCCCATCTGGAGCAGGGTCTTGAGCTTGTTGCGGATCTGGTCGGCCGACACGGCGTCGAAGGCCTCGGCGCAGTCGCCGCCCTGGAGAAGGAACGCCTCTCCCTTGGCGACGGACGCCATCCGGGCGCGCAGCTGGTCGCACTCGCCCGCGAAGACGAGCGGCGGATACGACTCGAGGTCCGCGATCACATCGCGCAGAGCCTCGGCATCGGGGTACTCGGGCTGCTGCGCCGCGGGCAGGTCTCGCCAGGTGTTGCCAGCGCTCGCGCTGGACTTAGCGTTCACGGTCACCCCCACAACATTACGGGGTCGTGTCGGGCATCCATTCCCGTGCTCATCAATTGAGACGAAGCGCGCTCGATCGGCGTCTCCCCGGGCGGCCATACGACACGTCGCCGCGGCAGCCCGGGAAGGCAATCCGCTAGTCCACGTCGAGGCGGTCGCGGTCGATGGAGATCTTCACACCGCCGTGGGTCTCGGTCGTGTCGCCCACGTACTGGTGAATGCGCTGGTGCTTGCCCCACAGCGTCGGGGGCATCGAGGAGTCGGAGGTGGTCGACTCGCCGTTCCATCGGGCGAAGTGGATCACGTCGGGCAGAGTGACGTCCCCGCGGTTGGCGATCAGGTCGGACACCAGGGACGAGGTGTTGCCGTACGCGCCGGAGCGATAACCGAGTGCGTGCAGGCGCACGGTGTAGGCGTCGAGGTAGGCGAGCACCTGGTCGGTGACCTTTCCGCCCGGCTCGTAGTGCTCCAGGTCGTTGTAGATCACCGTGCCCTTGGCGAAGCCCAGCGCGGCGGCCTGCTTGACCGCGTCGTCGGCCGCCGCGGTGCCCTGCGACACCGGGCTGGTGATCGCCGAGCAGCCGCCCCCGCAGCTGCCGCCGTCGGAGGAGGGCTGCCGGCCGACGTACAGCGGGAAGAACCGCCAGCCGCGCGTGTACTGCGTCCGCACCCAGTCGGCGGTGAGGTGCTGCTGGGCGCAGGCGCGGTTGAGACCGCCGATGTAGACGCCGATGGCGCCGTAGCCGGAGTCGTCGCGCCAGGCGTCCATCGCCGACTGGCTCGGGGCGGTGCAGGCGTCGAAGCCCTCGCCGCGGAAGGAGGTCGCGTCCTTGGGCAGCGGGGCAGCAGCCCGCTGCTGCGCGGGTTCCTCGCGCCGGGCGGCGGCGACGGGCAGTCCGGCGCTGTTCAGGACGTCCTGGATGCGCGCGCGGTCGTATCCGTAGGCCGCGGTGACGGCGATGCGGTCGGCGGTGGCCCGGTAGGTGCGGGCCACCGGGTTCTCGGTGACGGCCCTGGGGGCCACGGGGGCGGGCTGGACCAGCAGCGCCTCGGTACGGCCGCTGGCCCTGGCCGGGCAGTTCTGGTCGGTGCCGGGGGTGCCGAGGTAGACGGCGTGCCGGTCGAAGCGGACACAGGTGTCGGGATGTTTCTTCAGGTCCACGATCCGCCAGGAGTCGGGGACGGTGAAGATGTAGCCGCGGTAGGCGACCTGGGTGAGGTCCTCGGCGTCGCTCGGGCGCGGGGCGGAGCTCGCGGGGACGAGCGGTCCGGCGGCGAGGGCGGCTGCCGCGAGGAGCACGGTCAGGGCGCGGGCGCCGGTCCGGCGGCTCTGGGGTGAACGGACTGCGTGCATGGCTCTCGTTTCACGGTGGGTTCGGACGGTCGGACTGTCTGGCCATCCATGGCCGGTGACCGGGCGGTCGGAACGCCATGCGGGAACGGTTCACGCTGTTGCCCGCCCCTCCGCGTCGGGTAAGGTGCGGCGCATGTTCGCGCATTCGAACCAGAACTGGTGGTGGACCGCTCATCCGGCGGCCCACTGACTGCGCGTAGACACGACTTCGCGAAGGCCGCCCGAGGGGCGGCCTTCGGTGTTTGCGGACCCGGGTCGTTCCTCTCCGAGATGCACGCTTCGAGAGAAGGACCGCACCGATGAATCTGCTCGACCTGCTGGACGATCCCCGTCCCTTCGCCCTCCTGCGCCGCCGGACTCCGGGCCGCGACCACGATGTGGTGGAACTGCTGCTGGGGCCGGTGCGCGAGGTGGAGCGCCTCGCCGACATCCCCGACGAGGGCCTCGCGCTGATCCCGTTCCGGCAGATCCGGGAGCGCGGCTTCGACGTCCGTGACGACGGCACCCCGCTTTCGGTGCTCGTTCCCGAGGAGCGCCACGAACTGCCGCTCGGACAGGCGCTGGCGGAGCTGCCGGCGCACGACGTCCGGGTCGAGGGTGGTGGCTTCGACGTCGGCGACGAGGAGTACTCCCGGATCGTGGAACGGGTGCTGCGCGAGGAGATCGGGCGCGGCGAGGGCGCCAACTTCGTGATCCGGCGGACGTACGAGGGACGGATCCCGGGGTTCGGACGGGCCGACGCGCTGCCGCTGTTCCGCCGGCTGCTGGTCGGCGAGCGGGGCGCGTACTGGACGTTCGTCGTGCACACCGGGGAGCGGACGCTGGTCGGGGCGAGCCCGGAGGTGCATGTCCGGATGGCCGCCGGGACGGTCGTGATGAACCCGATCAGCGGGACCTACCGCTATCCGGCCGGGGGGCCGACGCCCGAGGACCTGCTCGCGTTCCTCGCCGACGGCAAGGAGATCGAGGAGCTCTCGATGGTCGTCGACGAGGAGCTCAAGATGATGTGCACGGTCGGCGACATGGGCGGCGTGGTGATCGGGCCGCGGCTCAAGGAGATGGCCCATCTCGCGCACACCGAGTACGAGTTGCGGGGCCGCTCCTCGCTGGACGTACGGGACGTGCTGCGGGAGACCATGTTCGCGGCGACCGTCACCGGCTCACCGGTCCAGAACGCCTGCCGCGTCATCGAGCGCCATGAGGTCGGCGGGCGCGGCTATTACGCGGGCGCGCTGGCGCTGGTGGGACGGCGGCCGGCGGACGGGCCGGAGGGAACGGCCGGGGCGCAGACCCTCGACTCCCCGATCCTCATCCGGACCGCCGACATCGACGCGGCCGGCCGGCTGCGGGTACCGGTCGGCGCCACCCTCGTACGGGGATCGGATCCGGCGGGCGAGGTCGCCGAGACACATGCCAAGGCGGCGGGCGTGCTGGCGGCGCTGGGCGTGCGGCCCGGCAGGCCGCGCCCGGACGGCGTACGGCCGAAGCTGGGCGACGATCCGCGGGTGCGGGCATCGCTCGACGGGCGGCGGGCCTCGCTGGCGCCGTTCTGGCTGCGGATGCAGGAGCGCTCCCGGGAACTCGCCGGGCACGCGCTGGTCGTGGACGCCGAGGACACCTTCACCGCGATGCTGGCGCATCTGCTGCGGTCGTCCGGGCTCGACGTGACCGTGCGCCGGTACGACGAACCGGGGCTGCGCGAGGCGGTCCTCGCGCACGAGGGGCCGGTGGTCCTCGGCCCCGGTCCCGGGGACCCCTCCGATCCGGCGGACCCCAAGATGCGCTTCCTGCGCACGCTCACCGCCGAGGTGCTCCGGGGCCACCGGCACGGCGTCCTCGGTGTCTGCCTCGGCCACGAGCTGATCGCGGCCGAACTGGGGCTGGACATCGTCCGCAAGGACGTGCCGTACCAGGGCGCGCAGACCCGCATCGACCTCTTCGGGCGGGCGGAGACCGTCGGCTTCTACAACAGCTTCGCGGCGCGCTGCGACGACGACGCGCTGGTGGAGCTGCGGGCGCACGGCGTCGAGGTCAGCCGCGCCGCGAACGGCGAGGTGCACGCGCTGCGCGGTCCCGGGTTCGCGGGTGTGCAGTTCCACCCGGAGTCGGTGCTGACGCTGAACGGCGCGACGGTCGTACGGGAGCTGACGGGTCAGCTGCGGGGCACCAGCACGTTCTCCGAGCGGCGGCCCTCGGTGTAGTCGAGGACGTTCCGGACGGTGGTGTCGACGATCTGGCCCACGGCGTCGCCGGTGTAGTACGCCTGGTGCGAGGTGACCAGGACGTTCGGGAAGGTGACCAGGCGGGCCAGGGTGTCGTCCTCGACGGTTTCGAGGGACTTGTCGAGGAAGAACAGCCCTGCCTCGGCCTCGTACACGTCGAGGCCGACGCCCGTGAAGCGGCCCTCGCGCAACTGGGCGACGAGGGCCTGGCTGTCGATCAGGCCGCCTCGGCTGGAGTTCACCAGGATCGCGTCGTCCTTCATCGCGAGCAGGGCGTCGGCGTCGATGAGGTGCTCGGTCTGCGGCATCAGCGGCACGTGCAGGGTGACCAGGTCGGACTCGGCGAGGAGTCGGTCCTTGGAGACGTACTTCATGCCGAGTTCGACGCAGGCCGGGTTCTCGGCGATGTCCCACCCGAGCAGGTTCATGCCGAAGCCGTGGGCGATCCGGGTGAAGGCCTCGCCGATCTTCCCGGTGCCGAGGACGCCCACGGTGCGGCCGTGCATGTCACGGCCCATCAGTCCGTCGAGGCGGAAGTCGAAGTCGCGGGTGCGGTTGGCGGCGCGCACGATACGGCGGTTGACGGCCATGCCGAGGGTCCAGGCGAACTCGGCGACCGAGTAGGGCGAGTAGTACGAGACCCGGGCGACCGTCATGCCGAGGCGCTCGGCGACCTCGAGGTCGATGTTGTTGAACCCGGTGGAGCGCTGGGCGACGAGTTGGGTGCCGCCGGTCGCCAGGGTCTGCAGAACGCGGTTCCCCAGGCCGCAGTTGACGCTGGTGGAGATGGCCTCGTAGCCGGCCGCGATGGGGGCGGTGTCCTCGGTGAGGAAGACGCCGAGGCAGCGGACCTCGTGGCGTCCCGCGAAGGCCTTCTCGATCAAGGGCTTCTCGTCGGACTGGACGCCGAACGCCAGAATCTCCACCGGTTTCTCCCGTTCTGGGGTATGGGCCGAATATACGACCCATACCCCGGAGCCGCAGAGGAGCCGCCGTCAGCCGAAGAAGACCCCGACCTCTTCGTACAGCTTGGGGTCGACCGTCTTCAGCTTGGCGGTGGCCTCCGAGATCGGAACACGGACGATGTCCGTGCCGCGCAGGGCCATCATCTTGCCGAAGTCGCCGTCACGGACGGCCTCGATGGCGTGCAGGCCGAAGCGGGTGGCGAGCCAGCGGTCGAAGGCGCTGGGCGTCCCGCCGCGCTGGACGTGACCGAGGACCGTGGTGCGGGCCTCCTTTCCGGTGCGCCGCTCGATCTCCTTGGCCAGCCACTCGCCGACACCGGAGAGCCGGACATGCCCGAAGGAGTCCAGCGTGCCGTCCTTGAGGACCATGTCGCCGTCCTTGGGCATGGCACCCTCGGCGACGACCACGATCGGCGCGTACGACGCCTTGAAGCGCGAGGTCACCCAGGCGCAGACCTGCTCGACGTCGAAGCGCTGCTCGGGGATGAGGATGACGTTCGCGCCGCCGGCCAGGCCCGAGTGGATGGCGATCCAGCCCGCGTGACGGCCCATCACCTCGCAGACGAGGACGCGCATATGCGATTCGGCGGTGGTGTGCAGGCGGTCGATGGCCTCCGTCGCGATGTTGACCGCCGTGTCGAAGCCGAAGGTGTAGTCGGTGGCGGAGAGGTCGTTGTCGATGGTCTTCGGTACGCCGACGATGTGGATGCCGTACTCGTCGCCGAGTCGCGCGGCGACGCCCAGGGTGTCCTCGCCGCCGATCACCACGAGGGCGTCGACCTCCTGCTTGGCGAGGTTCTCCTTGATCCGGCGGATGCCGTTCTCGTGCTTGAGGGGATTGGTGCGCGAGGATCCGAGGATGGTGCCGCCGCGCGGCAGGATCCCGCGCACGGCGGGGATGTCGAGCTGTACCGTGTCGCCTTCGAGCGGCCCCCGCCAGCCGTCCCGGTAACCGACGAAGTCATAGCCGTACTCCTGCACGCCCTTGCGGACGATGCCCCGGATGACGGCGTTGAGCCCGGGGCAGTCGCCGCCTCCGGTCAGTACTCCGACCCGCATGGAAAGTCCCTTCGCCATGGGTGGCTGTCGGACTCACGCTAATAGTGATCCAGGTCACTTCGGCATGGTGCGGAAGGTCTATTCCGGTGAATTGTCGGCCAGTTGATCAGTGCAGATCACCCGAAGGGCGGCATGCGACCGGGTCAGGCCTCGTCCAGTCCGCGCTCTATGGCGTAGCGGACCAGCTCGACGCGGTTGTGCAACTGGAGCTTGCCCAGGGTGTTCTGCACATGGTTCTGGACGGTGCGGTGGGAGATGACCAGGCGCTCGGCGATCTGCTTGTAGCTCAGGCCCTTGGCGACCAGCCGGAGCACCTCGGTCTCACGGTCGGTCAGCTGCGGGGCTCTCGGCTCGCCCGAACCCGTGGACGTGACCGGCTCCGAGGCCAGCCGGCGGTACTCGCCGAGGACCAGGCCCGCGAGGCCCGGTGTGAACACCGGGTCGCCGACGGCCGTCCGGCGCACCGCGTCGGTCAGCTCCTCCGCGGACGCCGACTTCAGGAGGTAGCCGGTCGCGCCGGACTTCACCGCCTCCAGCACATCGGCGTGCTCGCCGCTGGCCGACAGGACCAGAACGCGCAGGGCCGGGTTGGCGCCGACCAGCTCCTTGCAGACCTGGACACCGGGTTTGGCCGGCAGGTTCAGATCGAGGACGAGGACGTCGGGCGCCACCGCCAGCGCGCGGCGCACGGCCTGTTCGCCGTCGCCCGCCGTGGCGACCACGTCGAACCCGGCGGCCGCCAGGTCACGGGCCACGGCGTCGCGCCACATGGGGTGGTCGTCCACCACCATGACCCTGATGAGGTTCTCGCCCGCCCGCGGCTCCGCCGCCGTCCCGCCCGTCATCGCCGTACCGTCGCCTTCGTCATCGCGTCGTCGCCTTCCCCCGCACGTCCTTCGGTACCTTCAGCTCGACCTCCGTGCCCTGCCCCGGGACCGAGATCAGCTCCGCCGCGCCGCCCAGCTCGCGCAGCCTGCCGCGGATCGACAGCGCCACCCCTAGCCGCCCCTCGCCCTCGGCCTGGGCGAGCCGCCCCTCCGGGATGCCCGGGCCGTCGTCGCGCACCGTCACGATCACCGCGTCCGGCTCGTCCTCGACCAGGATCCAGGCACGGGCGTCCGCGCCCACGTGCTTGCGGACATTGTCCAGGGCGGCACCGACGGCAGCGGCCAGTTCCCGCGCCACGGGCGGGTCGAGCGGCACCGGCGCGCCGGGCTCGGAGAGGGTCACGCGCGCGGTGGCGTACGGGGCGAGCAGGGCGCGCAGGTCGACGGGGCGCGCGGGATCCTCGTCGTCGGGTTCGTCGACGGCCAGTACGACCGCGCCGAGCGCGGCGTCCTCCGACACCCGTGAGACGGGCACCAGACCGCCTGACACCAGCGTGCGCAGCGCGGCCTCCTGCTCACCGGCCATCCGGCCGAGCTCCGCGGCCTCGCCGCCGAGCGCGCTGCCACGCCGCTGCACCATGGCGAGGACCTGGAGCACGCCGTCGTGGATGTCCCGGGCGAGCCGCTCGCGTTCGCGGGTGGCTGCCTCGATCTCCAGGGCGCGGGCGAGGGTGCGCTCGGAGGCGCGGGCGACCTCGACGACATAGCCGATGGCGATGGAGGCGACCCAGACGAGGACCACGTTGTGCACGGTGTCCCGGGTCGGGGCTCCGCGCTCGATGATGTTGGCCGCGGCGACGAGCGTGGAGGCGAAGGCCGCCCACCGCCAGCCGCCCTTGATCGCGAAGGCCAGGACGGCGCCCGCCGTCCATATCGACGGCAGCGTCGGGCCGCCCGATTCGATGCGCGAGGCCGAGTCGGCGACGCGGGTGAGCATGATGCCGGCCAGCGCGACGGTGAGGTCGGCGGCGAGGAACCGCTTGGTGCAGTTGGCCGCCCCGGAGACTCTGGGGAGTGTGGCCAGCGTCCAGACCAGCAGGAACGCGAAGAACCCGACGGCCACCCAGGGGCGGGCGAACTTGTCGTACGCGGTGGCGAAGAGCCCGATCGCGTACAGAACGGTCAGCACCCGGTACCCGGTCAGCGCACGCCACAGCGGCTGCTCGACCGACATCCTCATGACTCTCTCGCGCCTGGCCATGCCCCCCACCCCACGCTGCCGACGTCCCTACGGACGCTTCTAGGAGCCGGACCGTTGCCTGTCGGCCGGTCCGGCTTCCCCGGCGGCCTGCCGACCGCTCGACGGATCGGCCTGCTCGCCGACACGCCCCTCGACAGCCTGCTCCTCGTTCTCCTCCTCGGCCGCCTGATCCTCGGCCGGCTCTTCGTCCTGTTCCTCGGCCACCTGATCCTCGGCCGGCTCGTCGGCCTGTTCCTCGGCCGCCTGCTTCGCGGCCTGGGCGAGTGCCGCCCTGGCCGCCTTCTCCGCGTCCTTCTCGGCCTTCGCCGCATCCGCGATCTGCCGCTTGGCGGCCGTCGCGTACATGTCGACGTACTCCTGGCCGGAGAGCTTCATGATCTCGTACATGACCTCGTCGGTCACCGCGCGGAGCACGAACCGGTCGTGCTCCATGCCGCTGTAGCGGCTGAAGTCCAGCGGCTTGCCGATGCGGATGCCCGGACGCATCAGCTTGGGCATCAACTTGCCCGGCGGCTGGATCTTCTCGGTGTCGATCATCGCGACGGGGATGACGGGCGCGCCGGTGGCGAGAGCCACGCGCGCGAGGCCACCGGGCTTGCCCCGGTAGAGGCGGCCGTCGGGCGAGCGCGTGCCTTCCGGGTAGATGCCGAACAGTTCACCGCGCTCGATCACGTCTATGCCGCTCTTGACGGCCGCCTCGCCCGCGCCGCGCGCGCCGGAACGGTCCACCGGGAGCTGGCCGACACCCTTGAAGAAGGCGGCGGTCATCCGGCCCTTGATGCCCGGGGTCGTGAAGTACTCGGCCTTCGCGATGAAGGTCACCTTGCGGTCGAGGACCGCCGGCAGGAAGAACGAGTCCGAGAACGACAGGTGATTGCTCGCCAGAATGGCCGGGCCCTCGGCGGGGATGTTCTCGAGGCCTTCCACCCAGGGCCTGAAGGCGAGCTTCAGCGGCCCTCCGATGGAAAACTTCATTGCGCCGTAGATCACCCGAGTGCCTCCTGTGTCGTAGATCAGACCTTAACCCGGAGCACCGCCAAAGGACCCGACGACCCTGGTCGGTGTCAGTACGGTCGCGTACGGTGAAGCACACCTGGAGTCGTTTTCCGCCCAACTCATGAACAGGAGACCGAGGTGCCGGTCCTTCCTGGAGCCGAGCCGTTCCGCCACGAGGGCGGAGAGGTCGGCGTCCTTCTCTGCCACGGTTTCACCGGCTCCCCGCAGTCACTGCGTCCCTGGGCGGAGTATCTCGCCGAGCGCGGTCTCACTGTCGCGCTGCCCCTGCTGCCGGGACACGGCACCCGCTGGGAGGACATGCAGCTCACCGGCTGGCAGGACTGGTACGCCGAGGTGGACCGCGAGCTGCGTGCCCTGCGCGAGAGCTGCTCCCAGGTCTTCGTCTTCGGGCTCTCGATGGGTGGCGCGCTGGCCCTGCGGCTCGCCGCCAAGCACGGCGACGAGATCAGCGGCGTCGTGGTCGTCAACCCGCTGAACAAGGTGCAGGGCCTCTCCGCGCACGCCCTGCCCGTGCTCCGTCACCTTGTTCCGTCCGTCAAGGGCATCGCGAGCGACATCGCGAAGGAGGGCTCCGAAGAGCTCGGCTACGACCGGGTGCCGCTGCACGCCGCGCACTCGATGCGGCAGCTGTGCGGGGTCGTGGACGCGGAGTTGCCGCAGGTCACCCAGCCGCTCCTGCTGCTGCACAGCCTCCAGGACCATGTGGTCTCCCCCGCCGACTCGGCGCGCATCCTCGGCCGGGTGTCGTCCACGGACGTGACGGAGATCGTGCTGGAACAGAGCTACCACGTCGCGACGTTGGACCACGACGCGGGCCGGATCTTCGAGGAGAGCTACTCCTTCGTCACCCGGCTCGCACCCGGTGCCGGCAAGGAGGCCGACGCGGGTCAGGTGGGTCGGCAGGAAGGGACGGCAGCCGGTGGCTGAGCACGACGCGGACCGCGGCGATTCCGAGGAGAAGGGCGTACCCGTCGGCGAGCCGCTCGACGGGACTCTCGGCGAGGGGCTCGGCGACGCGCTCGGAGAGTCCGTGGGGGACCCGCTCGGAGAGTCGCTCGATGGTGCCCGCGGGGAGTCTCCCGGTGACGAGCAGAGCGTGCCCTTCGACGAGGACGCCGCCTGGCAGTCGATCGTCGCGGGATACGGCGAGGAGCCGCCGGACCCGCCCGGCTCACGGCCGTATCGGTCGGTGGAGGACCTCGCGCTCCCCGAACCCGGGACGGACGCAGGGCCCGGGGCCGGCGACGAGGGCGCCGGGGACGGCACGGGCGAGGGCGACGACGGCTCGGCTCCGGGGGCCACGCCCGAGCCGGAGGCCTCCTCCGACCGGCCGTCCGCCGCCAAACCCCTCGGCAGCTCGATCGCCTTCGCGCCCGGTGTCGGCGGCCCGCGGGACTACCGCGCGCCCGAGCCGGCCGAGGACGACTTCGACGAGGACGACGAGGGCCACTTCGTACCGCCCGAGCCGCCTCCGCTGCCGGCCGCGGACACGACCGCCAAGTTCGCCTGGCTCGGTGTGCTCGGCGGCCCCGCCCTGCTCCTGCTGGCTGTCCTGCTCAGCTGGGACATGACCTGGTGGCTCACCACCCTCGGCATCGGCGGTTTCCTCGGCGGCTTCGCCACCCTGGTGACACGCATGAAGGGCGACGACGAGGACCTCGACGACCCGGGGCGCGGCGCGGTGGTCTGACCCGGCCCCATGAAACGGGCGCTCGGGACGCGGGCGCTCAGGTCACAGGTACTCAGGACACGGACACTTTGAGGGCGGCCAGCACGGGCAGGTGGTCCGTGGCCGCCCTCAGGTCTGTCCCGGTCACGCCGGTGAGGCCGAGCGGCACCCCGCAGCCGAGGACCTCGATGCCGGGCGTGGCGAAGATCGCGTCGATGCGCCGGTCGGGCCCCGCGAACGTCCAGGTGTGCTCCCCGCCCCAGGGACGGGTCGCCCAGCCGTCCTGGAGCGTGCCCGCGAGACGGCGGAACGTGGGTCCTGTCGGGCGTTCGTTGAGGTCACCGCCCGCGACGGCGTGCGGGGTGCCGAGACCGGCGAGACGGTCCAGGAGCATGCCGCTCTGCTGATACCGCTCGTCCTTCTGGAGCGACAGATGGCAGCTCAGTACGCCGAGCCGGGCGTCCCCGAAACGCACGACCGCCGTGGCGAAGCCGCGTCGGTGCAGACCCGGGGTCAGCGGGAGCAGTACGTCCTCGGTGCGCTCCACGGTGGCCCGCAGGTTGCACAGCAACGCGGGGCCGGAGGCGGTGGCACCGCCGGACAGGACGACCAGGCCGGAGGCGGCGGCGAGACGTGCGAGCTTCTTGCGCCAGCGGAAGAAGCGCGGCGCCTCCTGGACCAGGACAAGGTCCGGAGCGCAGGCGCTGATCACACGGGCGAGCGCGGCGGTGTCGTCGCGCATCGAGCGGATGTTGTAGCTGAGCACGCGGATGACGGCCGAACCGTCGGATTCGGTGCGGGACGCGGGCAGCGGACTGGCGGAAGGGCTGGTCGGCATGGCGATCAAGATACGCGCCGAGAGCCTCCCGGAAGGGGTGAAACCCCCAGCGCGGCCGGTCCGGGAACGGCGGCGCCCGCCGTCCCGTGGGGGTGCGGCGGGCGCTGCCGTGCGACAGGGTGTGCGGGCACTACATGATCGGGTCGGGCTCCCGGGCCAGGTCCGCCGCTCCGACGAGACCCGCCTTGTTGCCCAGTTGGGCGGCGATCACATCGGCGACCGGGCGCCAGTTGCCGCCGACCAGCCAGCGCTTGTACGAGTTGCGGATCGGGTCGAGGACCAGCTCGCCCTCGTCCGAGAGGCCGCCGCCGACGATGAAGGCGGACGGGTCGAAGAGCGAGGCGAGGTCGGCCAGACCCGCACCGGCCCAGCGGGCCAGCTCGCGGTAGGAGTCCACCGCGACATGGTCGCCCTGGCGGGCGGCCATGGAGATGTGCTTGCCCTCGATGCCGTCCGGGGTGCCGTCACCGAGGCCCAGGAGGACCTCCGCGGCCTCCGGGGTCGCGTTCGCCCGCTGCTTCGCGTAGCGGACGAGGGCGCGCCCGGAGGCGTACTGCTCCCAGCAGCCCTGCGAGCCGCAGCCGCACAGCAGACCGTCCGGCACCATCCGGATGTGGCCGAACTCGGCGGCCACGCCGTAGTGGCCCCGGCGCAGCTTGTTGCCGATGATGATGCCGCCGCCGAGGCCGGTGCCGAGGGTGATGCAGATGACGTTGCGGTGGCCCTTGCCGGCGCCGAACTTGTATTCGCCCCAGGCGGCCGCGTTCGCGTCGTTCTCCACGACGACCGGCAGGCCCACGCGCTGCTCGACCTCGGCCTTGAGCGGTTCGTTGCGCCAGTCGATGTTCGGCGCGAAGTAGACCGTCGAGCGCTGGCGGTTCACGTATCCGGCGGCACCGATGCCGACGCCGACGATGTCGTGACCGGCGCGCGCGCCCTCCACTGCCGATGCGATCGCGTCCACGATGGCCTGCGGCGTGGTGGGAGTCGGCACCTTGTGGGTCGAGAGGATATTGCCTTCCTCGTCGACCACACCGGCCGCGATCTTCGTGCCGCCGATATCGACGCCGATGGTGAGTCCCATGAATCCCTCAGTTTCGGTCGAGCCCCGCTACGGCCAACCGTACCCGAGGGGCGATTAGTCCAAGTCGATGTGTTCGCCCGGACCCGACTCGTCGTCGCGCGATCCGGTGCCCCCGGTGGTCCAGCGGCGCTCCTGGTTCTCGACGGCCGAACGGTAGGCGGCGAGCAGTTCGGAGCCCGCGGCCGCGAGGTGGTCGAAGACCTCGGGGTTGCGCTCCAGCACCGGTTCCACGGCGGCCTTGGCCTGCTGCACGACCTGGTTGACCATCTGCTGGGCGGTGCCGGAGGCGACCGCCCCGAACAGCGGCGACTGGAGTCCGGAGAGCTTGTCGGCGACGGCGTCGACGAGTTTGCGCAGTTCCTCGGCGGCCGAGCCGGGCGGCGGGCCGTGCTGGGCGCGGCGACGGGCCTTCTCCGCGGCGAGGTCCTCCTCGCAGGCCGTCGCCCAGGCGTCGGCGTCGGTGGGGTGCGCTTCTTCGACGCGCACCTCGTCGGCCGTCTCCTCCTGAGCGGCGTCGGATGTGGGGCGCTCTTCGCTCATGGCGGGACTCCTGCCTACTTTTTCGTGCCTTCGACGTTACCCGAACGGGGGTATCCCTTTCACCGTGTCCGGTGCCCCGGATCACGGCACGGTCACTTCTCGCGCGGCCACAGCCCGGGATCGGGCGTGAAGCGGATGCGCAGTTCGCCCTCGCGCAGTGCCGCGCCCGCCACCGTGCAGCGGCGCAGCGCGGAGGGGAGCGGGACGATCCTGTGGAACTGGCCGACGGTGAGGACGAGTTCGTCGCCGCGCCGGATGAGGTCGAGTTCGTCGCGTATCGCGCCGGGCAGCGGGATGTGCCAGACGAGCACGCCGTCGTCGGCGAGGTGGTCGGTCACGGGCCACTCGACGGGGGTGGGCGCGGTGTTGACGCCGGGCACGGGGAGCGCTTCGAGGTCGTCGGCGCCGCGCGGGTCGTGGCCGCGGTGCGGGACCTCGTGGACGTCGTACGTCTCCTGCCACTCGTCCAGGGCCTTGCGCTGCTGGGCCGCGAGGGCCCCCAGCCAGGCGTCGTTGGTGGCGCCGGGCAGCACCCGGTTGGCGACCAGGCCGTCGACGGGCAGGCCGCGCAGGGCGAGGGCGGTGGCGGCGGTGCGGACGGCGTCGGCACCGGCCGGTCCGGGCTCGGCGACCAGTCGTACGGTCGTGGCGCGGTCCTCGACGACGGCCTGCACGGCGGCGAGCTCGACGTCCCAGCGCCCCGCCGTCTCGTAGAGCCACTCGGCGGGCATGGGCACGCCCGCGAGGCGGCCGAGGACGGGGCGCAGGGCACGGGCCGCCTGGCGCTCCGGCGGGAGCAGGCGGCGCAGATAGCGGCGCAGTTCCTCGGGCAGGGCGAGGAGGGCGAGGGCCTGGGGGGCCGGGGGAAGGTCCACGACGAGCAGGCCGTACGCCTCCGACAGCGCGGCGTCCCGCAGGGCGCGCAGCAGGGCGAGTTCCTCGGCGCCGGGGAGCGGGGTGACTTCCTCGGCGTCCAGCCGGGAGGCGCCGAGCAGGTCGAGGGCGGTGGTGGCGCGCCGCTGGAAGGCGGTGAGGTCGTCGCGGAAGCGGGCGGCGGCGTCGGGGCGCCAGGCGGTGAGGCCGGGAACAGCTTCCACGGGGTCCGGGCCGGTGGGGACGCCCAGGACGGCACCGAGGGTGTCGGTGCGGTCGGCGGTGAGCACCAGGGTGCGGGTGCCTTCCCTCGCCGCCTTCAGCGCGGTGGCCGCGGCGACGGTGGTACGGCCGGTGCCGCCTTGGCCGGTGATCAGGATGGTGCGCATGGGGGTGAACGCTACCGGTGCGGGGGCCTCGGCGGTTTTCGGGTTCCGGTCCGGTGGGCGGGTCGGGGCCGCGCCGGTACATTCCGCCCGCATCCGAACGGATCCCACCGGCGATTCGAAGCGGGCGCGGCTGATGATCCGTCCGGCCTGCGGGCATCTGATGTACCGGCACGGCCCCTCCCGTGCGCTCCCGGCTGCGGGTGTGTCGTGGTTCCGGCCGTCCACCGCGGGTGCGTGGGGTGCAGCCCCTCCGGCGTTTGAGGGGCGGAGCCCCAGGTACGGGAAGGGTAGGCGCGGCGGGGGCGAAAGAAGCGGTGTGGCTCCGGCGGGCGCCTTATGGGTCTCGCCGGGGTCGTCGTCGCCCGGGGTGCGGGGCGCGCTCCGAGGGCTCGGCGGGCTGACGCCCCGGGGTGTGGGGCGGGCGCACGCGGGTGGCTAGACCGTTTCCTCGACGCGCTTCTTCAGGCCTGCCAGGGCACGGTCGATGATGACCTTCTCGGCCTTGCGCTTGATCATGCCGAGCATGGGGATCTTGACGTCGACGGTCAGCCGGTAGGTGACCTCGGTGGCGCCGTCGCCCGCGGGCTTGAGGAGGTACGAGCCGTCCAGGGAACGGAGCATCTGCGACTTGACCAGGGTCCAGGAGACCTCGTGGTCGCCGGTCCAGGTGTAGCCGAGGGTCTGGTCGTCCTTGATGGCGCCGGCGTCCATGACGAGGCGGACCTGTTCGGCGCGCCCCCGCTCGTCCGTCCCGAGGACCTCCGCCTCCTTCACCTCACCCGTCCAGTCCGGGTAGCGGGCGAAGTCGGCGATCACCGCCATGACGTCAGCCGGTGCCGCCTCGATCGTGATGCTCGAACTGGTGTGTTCCGCCATCGCGGTGGCTCCTCCAGATGAGGTCCGGTGAGGGAGGGTGGTGCGCACGTGTGTGCAGCGTGAAGGCTACCGCGCACGGCTGCGGGCGCCGTCACCCCACCCGGCGTTCACCACGGCCTGCGGCTCACCACTCCAGCGCCCAGGGCCGGCCCGACCCGGCGAAGTGCCCCACATTCACGCATTCCGTCGCCCCGACGCGCATCCGGCGGACGAGGGGCTGGTGGACGTGGCCGAAGAGCGCGTAACGGGGGCGCGTACGCCGGATCGCGTCCAGCAGGGCACGGGAGCCGCGCTCGAAGCGGCGCGCCACGGTGTCGTACACCAACTCCGGCACCTCCGGCGGAATGTGTGTGCACAGCACGTCGACCTCGCCGACCGCCTCGATCTTGGCCGCGTACTCCTCGTCGCTGATCTCGTACGGGGTCCGCATCGGCGTCCGCAGCCCCCCGCCGACGAACCCGAAGACGCGGCCGCCGATCTCGACCCGCTCGCCGTCGAGGACGGTGATGCCGGGTCCGGCGTACTCCGGCCACAGGGTCGGCATGTCGACATTGCCGTAGGTCGCGTACGTCGGTGTCGGGAACGCGGCGAACATCTCGGCGTACTGCTTGCGCACCGCCTTCTCGATCGCGGCGGCCCGGTCCGTGCCGATGCCTGCCCACAGCCGGGCGCCGAACGCGCGCGCCTCCTCGAAGCGGCGGGCGGTGCGCAACTCGACGATGCGGTCGGCGTTCTCCACGCCGAACAGGTCCGGGAAGATGCCGCGCCCGTGGTCGGCGTAGTCAAGGAAGAGGACCAGGTCACCGAGGCAGATCAGGGCGTCGGCGCCGTCGCCCGCTCGGGCCAGGTCCCGGGCGTTGCCGTGCACGTCACTGACCACATGAATGCGCGTCCTCGGACGGCCGACCGGTGTGAATGCCATGACGATCAAGCGTAGGCCTGTGCGGCAAACGTGAACAGAGGTGGCCGGACCTGCGGTTACTGGCTAGGCAAGAAGGGCGTGGACTACTGTGCGCGAAGGAACGCCAACACGTGTGACGCATAGAACATCTCGCCGGGACCCCCTGTCGAAGAAGCCATACCGGCGGGTAACGTCCGGGCCGTCCAGTCGTACTCGGGATTTCAACAAGCGATCTCTTGAGTACCTGCCCGAGCCTTGGACCGCACCGTCGCATCACACAGAGTCGTGGCGCCGGCGCCCTATGAGGAGCAGCAGTCTTGCGCGAGTTCAGCCTTCCGGCTTTGTACGAGGTCCCTGCGGACGGAAATCTCACCGATATCGTCCGTCGAAACGCCGCGCAGCATCCCGATGTAGCCGTGATCGCTCGCAAGGTGGGCAGCACGTGGACGGACGTCAGCGCCACCACGTTCCTCGCCGAGGTACGGGCCGCTGCCAAGGGCCTGATCGCCTCGGGCGTGCGGCCCGGCGACCGGGTCGCTCTGATGTCCCGTACCCGCTACGAGTGGACGCTGCTCGACTTCGCGATCTGGAGCGCCGGCGCCGTCACCGTGCCGGTGTACGAGACCAGCTCGGCCGAGCAGGTGCAGTGGATCCTCGGCGACTCGGGCGCGACCGCCTGCATCGTGGAGCTGCCCACGCACGCGGCCTCCGTGGAGTCCGTGCGCGACCGGCTGCCCGCCCTCGAGCACGTCTGGCAGATCGAGGCCGGCGGCGTCGAGGAGCTGGGGCGTCTGGGCAAGGACGTCAGTGACGCCACCGTCGAGGAGCGCAGCTCGCTCGCCAAGGCGGACGACCCGGCGACCATCGTCTACACCTCCGGGACCACCGGCCGGCCCAAGGGCTGTGTCCTCACCCACCGCGCCTTCTTCGCGGAGTGCGGCAACATCGTGGAGCGGCTGCGCCCGCTGTTCCGCACGGGCGAGTGCTCCGTCCTGCTCTTCCTCCCGCTCGCGCACGTCTTCGGGCGGCTCGTGCAGGTCGCGCCTATGATGGCGCCGATCAAGCTGGGCTGTGTCCCGGACATCAAGAACCTCACCGACGAGCTGGCCGCGTTCCGGCCGACGCTGATCCTCGGTGTGCCGCGCGTCTTCGAGAAGGTCTACAACTCGGCGCGCGCCAAGGCCCAGGCGGACGGCAAGGGCAAGATCTTCGACAAGGCGGCGGACACGGCGATCGCGTACAGCCGCGCGCTGGACACCCCCGCGGGCCCGTCGCTCGGTCTGAAGATCAAGTACAAGACGTTCGACAAGCTCGTGTACAGCAAACTGCGCGCCGTCCTCGGCGGGCGCGGCGAGTACGCGATCTCGGGCGGTGCTCCGCTGGGTGAGCGGCTCGGCCACTTCTTCCGCGGCATCGGCTTCACGGTCCTCGAGGGCTACGGCCTCACCGAGTCCTGCGCGGCCACGGCCTTCAACCCGTGGGACCGTACGAAGATCGGCACGGTCGGCCAGCCGCTGCCCGGCTCCGTGATCCGCATCGCCGACGACGGCGAGGTGCTGCTGCACGGCGAGCACCTGTTCAAGGAGTACTGGAACAACGAGGGCGCGACCGCCGAGGCGCTGGCCGACGGCTGGTTCCACACCGGTGACATCGGCACCCTCGACGAGGACGGCTACCTCCGCATCACCGGCCGCAAGAAGGAGATCATCGTCACCGCGGGCGGCAAGAACGTCGCCCCGGCCGTGATCGAGGACCGGATCCGCGCCCACGCGCTGGTCGCGGAGTGCATGGTCGTCGGCGACGGGCGCCCGTTCGTGGGCGCGCTGGTCACGGTCGACGAGGAGTTCCTGGGCCGCTGGGCCGAGGAGCACGGGAAGCCGGCCGGCTCGACCGCGGCGTCGCTGCGTGAGGACGCGGACCTGATCGCCGCCATCCAGGACGCGATCGACGACGGCAATGCGGCGGTGTCCAAGGCGGAGTCGGTACGCAAGTTCCGCATCCTCGCCCACCAGTTCACCGAGGAGTCGGGGCACCTCACGCCGTCTCTGAAGCTGAAGCGCAACGTGGTCGCCAAGGACTACGCGAACGAGATCGAGGCGATCTATCGGGGCTGACGCCCGAGCGACCGGGTTCCACCCCGGCCGGGAACAACACGGCTGGGCTCCCTTCGTTGGAGGGGGCCCAGCCGTTTTTCCGTACCGGCCGAGGTGTTTTCGGGGACCGCCGGGAACCGCCGTAGGCGGTGCGGGTCCTTCCCGGGCGGAAGGTGCATCGTCGTGCTCGCGCGGTTCCCCGCGCCCCTGACGGGGCGCCCGTCAGGGGCGCGGGGAACCGCGCGGCCAGGCGAAGGCGGCCCGCAGGCGCCTGCGGGCGGCAAGTGGCACCCCCGTAGGCGCACCCGGTCGCGCTAGAGCAGCTCCCGCAGCCGCTCCGCCAAGAGGTCCCAGCGCCATTTCTCCTCGACCCAGGCGCGGCCCCGCTCGCCCATCCGGCGGCGCAGTTCGGGATCGCCGAGCAGGGTGACGATGCGGTCGGCGGTCTCCTCGGCGGAGCCGCCGCGTACGACCCAGCCCGTCTCGCCGTCGAGCACGGCGTCGGGCGCGCCGCCCGAGTCACCCGCGACCACCGGAAGGCCCGTCGCCGACGCCTCCAGGTACACGATGCCGAGCCCCTCGACGTCGAGCCCGCCCCTGCGGGTCCGGCACGGCATCGCGAAGACGTCCCCGGCTCCGTAGTGCGCGGGCAGCTCCGACCAGGGCACCGCCCCGGTGAACCGGACCGAGCCGGCGACACCGGTGTCGTACGCGAGCTTGCGCAGCTCCTTCTCGTACGGCCCGCCGCCGACGATCAGGAGTACCGCGTCCGGCTCCTTGGCCAGGATCCGCGGCATCGCGAGCACCAGGGTGTCCTGGCCCTTGCGCGGGACCAGGCGGGAGACGCAGACGACGACCGGCCGGTCGGTGAGGCCGAGCCGGGCCCTGACCTGCTCGCCGCCCGAGCCGGGGTGGAAGGTCCCCTCGTCGACGCCGGGCGGCAGCTGGACCATGCGCGCGGCCGCCTCGGGGGTCAGCGCTGAGGCGATCCGCGAGCGCGTGTACTCCCCGAGGTAGGTGATCGTGTCGGTGGACTCACCGATCCGGCGCAACAGCGTGCGGGCGGCGGGCAGCTGGGCCCAGCCGGCCTCGTGGCCGTGCGTGGTCGCCACGAGGCGTCGCGCGCCCGCCTTGCGCAGTGCCGGAGCCATCAGGCCGAGCGGGGCCGCCGCCCCGAACCACACCGACGTACAGCCGTGTTCGCGCAGCAGGCCGACCGCCCTCCGGGTGGCGCCGGGCGTCGGCAGGAGCACGGTCGTGCGGTCCCGTACGACGGTGAAGGGCTGCTCCGCGTCGAACGCGGCGGTCGCCTCGGCACCCTCGCGGCCGCGCTTCCACGTCGAGGCGTAGACGACGAGCTGCCCGGGGTCCAGACGCAGTGCCATGTTGTGCAGAAAGGCCTGGATGCCGCCGGGGCGGGGCGGGAAATCGTTCGTCACGATCAGGGTCTTGTGCATCGTGTTCGACACTATCGAACCTATACTCACAGCTCGGCACGGCCGCGCTCGACGGCTCGCACACAGACCGGCGCGTCACCCTGGGTCCGCGAAGAGCACGGCGGCGACGCACACGGTTTCCGGACGAAGAGGGCCAGGTGGGCATGACGGGGGCACGGAGCACGAGGTCCCCGTTCGGCGTGGCCGCACTGCTGGGAATCTGGGGCCTGACCAGGCTGATGCTGCTGCTGTTCGTGGCCAAGGTGTACATCTTCCCCGGCCCGGACGTCACCAGCGACGTCGCCGTGATCTACCACGGCTGGTACGACGTCCTGCGCAACGGCGCTTTCCCGCTGAACGACGTGACCTGGCAGTATCCGCCGGCCGCCGCCCTCGCGATCCTCTCCCCCGGTCTGCTGCCCTTCCTCGACTACCCGCACGCCTTCTTCGTGCTGGCCTTCGTCGCCGACCTGGTGGCGTTCGGGCTGCTCCTGTACGCGGGCTCGCGCTCCGGCAAGACGCTGCGCGGCGCCTGGGTCTGGATGATCGGGGTGCCGCTGCTCGGGCCGACCGTGTACGCCCGCTACGACGTGATGGTGACGGCCGTCGCGGTCGCCGCGCTGCTCGCCGGAGCCCGCCATCCCCGGGTGATGGGGGCTCTCGCGGGCTTCGGCGCGATGGTGAAGGTGTGGCCGGTGCTCCTGCTGCTCGGCGCCGTGCGCCGCCGGGCCTGGGTCTCGGCCGCGGCGACGGTGGCCGGGATCGCGGCGCTGTTCTGGATGACGATGCCGGGCGCGTTCGCCTTCCTGACCTTCCAGCGCGACCGCGGCACCGAGGTGGAGTCGCTGGGCTCCCTCGTCTTCCATGTGGCCCGGCACCACGGCTGGAACGGGCGTGTGCTGCTCAACTACGGCTCGGTGGAGTTCGTCGGCCCCTACGTCGACCTGGTGAGCACGGCGGCCCTGTTCCTGACGGCGCTCGCCTTCGGCTGGCTGCTGCTGTGGCGGCTGTGCGCCAAGCGGTTCCTGCCGCACACGCTCGCCGACGCCGCGTTCGTGGCCGTCCTGATGTTCACGGCCACCAGCCGGGTCATCAGCCCGCAGTACCTGGTGTGGCTGGTCGGTATCGCGGCGGTCTGTCTGTGCTTTCGCGCGAGCCGGATGACGGTGCCCGCCTGCCTGGTGCTCCTCGCCTGCTCCGTGACGGTGCTGGAGTTCCCCACCTGGTTCGCGGACGTCGTGGGCAGCACCCCGCTCGGCATCACTCTGCTCGTCATCCGCAACGGCCTGCTGGTGGTCGCCGCGCTGCTCGGCGCGCGGCAGCTGTGGCGGAGCACGGTCTCCTCGCCGCCGCAGGCGCTCCCCGCTCAGGCGGCCCGCACCAAGGAGACCCTGGCGTCCTCCTGACGCCGGGTCCGCCCGGCCCACAGCCACAGGGCTGCGCACTGCACCGCCATGGACAGCGCGAGGGCCAGGCAGACGCCCGGCAGCCCCAGTCCGGACAGGGCGTGGGCGAGCGGGAGCTGGACCGCGGTACCGGCCAGCGTCACGCGGAGCAGCGCCGACGCTCCCCCACTGCCCTCGAAGACCCCGCCGACGGCGATGAAGCAGGCCATCAGCAGCAGGTAGGGGCCGACGCAGCGCAGGAACAGCACGCCGTCGTGGGCCACCGCGGGGCCGGCGCCGAAGGCCCGCATGATCCAGGGCGCCAGGGCGCACAGGAGCCCTGCGGCGAGCAGCCCGGCGGTCCCCGAGACGAGGACGGCCTGCCGTCCGATGGCGCCCCGCTCGTCGCGGCCCGCGCCCCGCGTGTGCGCGGTGTGGATCGAGGCGGCCTGCCGGACCGAGTAGAACGCCATGGTGGCGATGTACATGACCTTGTAGGCGATCGCGTACGCCGCCACCGCCGTCGTCCCGAGCCGGGCCACGATCGCGACCAGCACGAGCGCGCCGCCCTGCCGCACCGTGAAGTCGGCGGACATGGGCAGACCGGTGGTGAGGGTGCGGCGCAGCGCGGCGCCGGTGGTCTCGGCGGGCGGCGCGGTCGCCGCCTCGGACAGCAGGGTGTTCCGGCGCAGGGCGCGCAGGCCGGCGCCGAGGGCCACCGAGCGGCACAGCACGGTCGAGACGGCGGCGCCCCGGACGCCGTACGCGTGGATGAGAAACGGGTCGAGGCCGAGGATCAGACCGTTGGCCAGCAGGGCGAGGCGCATCGGGGTGCGGGTGTCGCCGGTGCCCTTCAGGATGCCGTCGACGAGGTTCTGCGCGAAGAAGACGGCGATACCTGGCAGCGAGACGGCGAAGTACTGGACGGCGAGGGTCAGCGCGCGTCCGTCGCCGCCGAGCACCAGCCGGGCCAGCGGCTCGCGCAGCAGGTAGCCGCCGAGGGCGATCACCGGCGTGACCGCGGCGCACAGCGCCCAGCCTCCGCGTACGGCCGCCCGGACCGCGCCCGGATCACGGGCGCCCCGGGCGTGCGCGACCAGGACGGTGGTGCCGGACGCGAAGACCAGGGCCACGCCGAGCAGCACGTTCTCGGTGTTCGTCGCGACGGCGACGGCGGCCACGGCGTCACCGCCGAGCCGGGAGACCCAGACGGTGTTGATGATTCCCGCCGCGACGGAGGCGAGCAGGGAGAGGTAGACGGGGTGGGCGAGCGCTATGAGCTGCTTGCGATGGGCGTTCACGAAGCCTCCCTCGAAACGAGCTACCTCGTTTCGAGGTAGCTCGATAAGAGGTACCATGAGTGCCCGAACCCCGCAAGGATCAGGACGGGTGCGGGGGTGCGGGGCGTCCGTGAGCGGAGCGGGATGCGGGAAAGTGATCCGCGGTACGGCAGACGCGTCGTACCGCGACGACCCACGAGCGAGGAGCCGACCGGATGCTTGAGCTGTCTATCCTGGGCTTTCTGTACGAGGGGCCCCTGCACGGCTACGAGCTGAAGGAGCGCATCAAGGCCCTCAGCGGCCATGTCCGCCCGGTCAGCGACGGCGCTCTCTACCCGGCGATCACCCGCCTCGTCGCCGCGGGCATGCTCGACCAGCACACCGAGCCGGGCAGCGGCGCGGCCCCGCGGCGCATCCTGTCGCTCACCGACAAGGGCCGTGAGGGCCTCCTGGAGCGGCTGCGCCACCCCAAGCAGACCGAGATCACCGACCAGGTCCGCTTCAACGCCCTGCTGGCGTTCCTGCGCCACCTGGGGGACCCACGTGAGCAGGCCGCGGTGCTGCGCCGCCGCCAGGAGTTCCTGGAGACCCCGGCGAGCTTCTTCTACCGGGACGGCCGGCCCGTGCGCGCGGAGGAGGCCGACGACCTGTTCCGGCAGGGCATGCTGCGGGTGGCACGGGCGACCGGCGAGGCCGAGCGCACCTGGCTCGCGGAGGCCATTCACCGGCTTGAGGAGTGAACGGCCCCGCCCGTCAGCCGAGTTGGTCCTTGAGGTACTGCCGCCACAACTGGGTGAACTGCTCCGGCGTCGTGCGCAGCACGTCCCGCAGCGCGCCCTCGACCGCCCCCGCCCGCTCCCGGTGGTCACCCACCGCCCGGTAGAAGTCGTTCAGCCGGACCTCGCCCCAGTGGTCGGCGATCAGTCGGCAGGCCATCCAGCCGCCCTCGTAGGCCCGCGCCAGCCGGCCCGCGTCCGAGGTGAACCCGAAGTCCCCGTCGTCGGGCAGCGCGGCAGGAACGTGCCCCTCGGCCACGGCGCGCTCCAGTTCCGGCGCGACCTGCCCGGGTGCCCGCCCGCTGCCGCGATAGCCGGCCCAGTCCGCGTACCCCTCGGAGAGCCACAGCGGGGTGGCGGCCGTGGTGTGGGCGCGGGTGGCGACATGCGTGGTCTCGTGGGTGAGCACGACCTGCTTGCCGAGGTCGCCGAGGACGCCGTACGCGTCCGGGTTGATGACGATCCGGTCCGCGGGCGCCTTCGCCGGACCTCCCCCGGCCTCGGGCCGGGGGGACCCCTGTTTCGCTTCGCTCGCCTCACCGACGGTGACCGCGGCGATCCCCCGGTACCCGGACGCCGGAGCCCCGAGCAGCCCCGCCATCCCCTCCAGCGACTTCGGTACGAGGACGACGACGTGCCGCGCCCAGTCCGTGCCCCAGGCCTCCGACACGGCGGGCACCGCCCGGTCCGCGAGATCCGCGAAGGAGCGCAGCCGCTCGCCGGACTGGCCGACCCCGAGGACGAGGCTGTGCTCACCCCGTACGGCCGTCACGGCTCCCTGGTCCCACAGCTGGGCGCCGCCCTTGCCCGCGGGCTCGTCGGAGGTGACGCGCCAGGTTCCGTCGGCGCGGGTCAGCCGCAGAGTGCGGTCCACGGTGACCGGTGCGGCGTCGTAGCCCTCGATGCGGTAGCGCAGCTGGGCGTCGGCGGTGGCCCGGTCGCCGGAGCGGCGCAGATCGGTCAGACGGTAGGACCAGTCCGCCAGCGGCACGGCGCGCAGGTTCGCGAAGCCGGCTCCGGCGCCGGCCGACGCCCCGGTGGCCCGGAACGCCGCCGCGTCCCCGTCCAGGACCGCGGTCGCCCGCCGGTCGAGGACCCGCCGCACCTCGGCCGCCGCGGTGTCCGACGGCGCCCGGCCGCCGCAGCCGACGAGCACGGCGAGCAGCAGCACCAGGGAGAGTCCCGCTCGCGACGCACACCTTCGACCAGCCATCCTCCCGATCGTACGGTGCCCGCGCCCGCCCGCCGGACCGCGTGCCGGACCCGCCCGGCGCCGGTTCCGTGCCCCGTCAGACCGGGTGACGAGCGAGTCAGACCCGGGTGACGGACGAGATCGGCATCATCCCGACCGGGTCGTAGCGCACCGGGGCGCCCGGGTAGGGCGCGTGGATCACCTGGCCGTTGCCCACGTACATGGCGACATGACTGGCGTCGGACCGGTAGGTCACCAGGTCACCGGGCTGCGCCTGGGAGAGCGGCACCTGCCGTCCGGCGTACCGCTGGGCCTGCGAGGTGCGCGGCAGACCGACCCCGGCGTGCGCGTACGACCACTGCATGAGGCCCGAACAGTCGAAGCCGCCGGGCCCGTTGGCGCCCCACACATAGGGGCGGCCGAGCGCCGAGCGGGCAGCGGCGACGGCGATGGCCGCGCGCGACGAGGACGCGACGGCGTCACCGAGGCCGGGCAGGTCGGCGCGCGTCGAGCGCGACGCCCGGTCGTAGGCGGCGCGGTCGGCGTACGGCAGCGAGTTGAGCAGTTGCCGCGCCTTGGCCAGTTTGCCCTCGATGACCCGCTTGTTCCGGGCGACGGACTCGCGGCTGCGCTCCAGTTCGGCGAGTTTCCCGTCGGCCTCCTCGCGCTCCTGGGCGAGGTCGCGCAGGGCCCGCTGGAGGTCCTTGAGTTCACCGGCCTGCCGGGTGCCGATCCGGTCGAGCGCGGAGGCCTTGTCGAGGTAGTCGTCCGGGCTGTCGGAGAAGAGCAGCGCGAGGGAGGGGTCGAGGCCGCCGGAGCGGTACTGCGCCCCGGCGAGCGAACCCAGCGCGTCCCGCATGGCGTTGACGCGCTCCTGCTGCCGGGCGATCTCGTCCTGTGCCGTGCCGATCTGCTCGCGCAGCGCGTCGCCGCGCTCGTCGGCCTTGTTGTAGGCCTCGGTGGCCTTCTCCGCCTGGGCGAAGAGGCGGTCCACCTCGGCCCGGGTGTCGTCCTGCGGTGCCGCGGAGGCGGGCAGGGCGCCGAGTGCGGCGGCCGCCGCGGACATCACGCAGGCGGCGACACCGAAGGCGCCGGCGCCCCGGTCGAAGCCGGTCGGTGCAAGGCGGCGATGGAACCCCACGGGTAGCCGCTCTCCCTTCCGCTGACGGTCCCCCGCCGTCGGGGGATCGCGCCAGACAGTAGCCGCGCGACTACGCACCGGCCAAAGGCCTCGCCGGGCACACAAAGTGACGCCCCGCCGGAGACGCAGGTCACCGACGGGGCGTGAGGTCAGCGGGAGTTGTCGCAATTCGCCCGTTTGGGCGGAGCGACAGGGGGTCCCTGCGGGCGGCGGACGCGTGTCCCGGACCGCCCGTCCGGATCAGATCCGGACGCCGAACTGGAAGGGCATGTTGGCGATCGACTCGTAACGGACGACCGCGCCGGTGTGCGGGGCGTGCAGCACCTGGCCGTTGCCCGCGTAGAGGCCGACGTGGTGCTGGTCGCCGTAGAAGATGACCAGGTCGCCGACCTGCAGAGCGCTCTGCGAGTAGATGCGGGTGCCCGCGTTGGCCTGGGCCTCCGAGGTGCGCGGTATGGTCACGCCGGCCTGGGCGTACGCCCAGGAGGTGAGGCCCGAGCAGTCGAAGGAGCTGGGGCCGGAGGCGCCGTAGACGTACGGCGATCCGATCACGCTCTGGGCGGCGGCGAACGCGGCGCCGGCGCGGCCCGAGGCGGCCTTGGTGTTGCCGAGGTCGACGCGCTCGCTGGCGCGGGTCGCCCGGTCCTGCTCCTGGGACGCCAGCGCCGCCTTCTCCTGCGCCGTCAGCGAGTTCAGGAGCTTCTGGGCGGAGCCCAGCTTGCTCTGGACTTCCTTCTTCTTCTTGGCGAGCTCGGCCCGGGTGTCGGCGAGGTCCTTGAGCTTCGCGGAGGCCTCGGCACGTTGCTGGGCGAGCGAACGCTGCTTCTCCTGGACCTTCTTGAGCGACCCGACCTGCTGGGCGCTCAGCTGGTCCATGGCCGAGGCCTTGTCCAGGAAGTCGTCCGGGTTCGAGGAGAGGAAGAGCGCCACGGAGGGGTCGATGCCGCCGGTGCGGTACTGGGCGCTGGCCATCGAACCGAGGCCGTCGCGCAGGTCGTTGAGCTCCTGCTGGCCGCGGGCGACGTTGTCCTGGAGAGCGCTGATCTGCTTCTGCAGCTTCTGCTGCTTCTCCTTGGCGCCGTCGAGCTTCTCAGTGGCCTGCTCGGCCTCTTCGTAGAGCTTGTCGACCTTGGACTTGACCTCGTCCTTGCT
The DNA here is from genome assembly GCF_055567635.1 of Streptomyces sp. NPDC026500. Lineage (NCBI taxonomy): Bacteria > Bacillati > Actinomycetota > Actinomycetes > Kitasatosporales > Streptomycetaceae > Streptomyces > Streptomyces sp. NPDC026500. Next base: position 342,735 of record NZ_JBVHQB010000008.1, read on the forward strand.
GGGCTTCTCGGACGGCGCGGCGTTGGCAGCGTTGGCACTGAGGACAACGGCGGCAGCGGCGGCAGTGGTGAGCACGGTCACACGGGTGCGGCTCGGCTGCTTGGGTCGACGGTGGGACGCCACGAAGGCGAGCTCCTTCTTCCTCCAGCCGCCTGCCGATGACGCCGACGGGCGGTGCCCCTCCACCGTCACTCCTCATGAGTGATCACCCTAGTTGGAGGTTCGAGGCCTGACCCTAGTGACCTTCTTGTGATCAGTTCAAATCCAAACCTGAAAATTCTTTGTCACCGAGCGCATTCTTTGCAATCAACTCACCTGCAGTGATGTCCGCTTGACACTACGTCGCGTGAAGGTCCGACTAATTCGGGCATCGGGCCCAGAGGTTGCGCATGGTGCGTAGGTGACTCATGCGACGTAGGCCACGGAACGCCGCCCACGCGAAACCCGTGGTCAGGAGCGGGAGATGACGCTCCCGAAGACGTGCGAAGGGCGCACGAAAGGGGCATGGGTGAGCGCTGGGCAACACAAGGGAGAAAGGGAACGAAAGGGATTGCTCAGCTGCGTGAGAAGCGCTTGAGGAGCACCACGGACGCCACCGGCCGGGCACCCGCCTTGGCGATGCCGTCGGCCACCTCACGGTCGGTCGAGACGACGATGACCGGCCGGCCCGGCGGTTCGGCCCGCACCAGCTGTCGGATCAGCTCGTCCGCCGTGACACCGGGCTTGGAGAACAGCACCCGCACCCCGCGCGGCGGCGCGAGCAGCACCGGCGCGGCCAGCTCGGCCCCGTCGAAGACACAGGTGACCTCGGCGCCGGTCTGCGCGGCCAGCTGCGAGAGCTGCCCGAGCAGCCTCAGGCGCTGCTTCTCCAGCGGCATCTGGGGATAGCCGGTCTTGGTGACGTTGTAGCCGTCGACGACCAGGTGCGCCTGGGGCAGCGCGAGCAGCTGGTCCAGGATCGCGGGGTCGTTCTCGGACAGCGCGCGGGTGGCGATGTCCTTCGGTGTCATCCGTCCCGGTTCTACGGCCTCCACGGTCTCCGCGGGCCGGACGGAGATGGGAGGCAGCGCCAGTTCCCGGCGCAGGCCCTGGGCCGCGTCCAGCACGGTGTCGAGCAGCAGCCGCACGCGCATGTCCTCGACGCTGCGCCCCTCGCGGGCCGCCTTGCGGGTGGCCTCCAGGGCGGCCTCGGCCTCCGAGAGGCGCCCCTTGAGCCGCCGGGCCTCGCTCTCGGCGGCGGACACCTGGGCCTGGCTCTCCGCCCTCGCCGCGTCCGTCTCCGCCTGGAGCTTGCGCAGGGCCGCCTCGCCGCGCTTGACGTCACTGAGGGCGCTGCGCAGCTTGCGGTGGAGTGATTCCGCTTCTTTCCTGGCCGATTCCATTTCCGTGCGCAGCCGTTCGGACTCGGCCCGCGTCTGCCCGCGGGCCTCGGCGAGTTCCGTGCGCAGCCGCTCCAGCTCGGCGCGGTTCTCCTCATCGGCGCGCTCGGCGTCCGCCCGCAGGGCCTCCTCGCCCGCGGCGGTCACCAGCTTCACCCAGCCCGCGGGACGCAGCACATAGGCCGCGGCCGCCACGTCCAGCGGATCCGCGGCCGGGGGCGGCGCGCCCGAGTCGAGAACTCCGACGAGCTCCGGCTGGGCCTCTCTCAGCTTCTCGGCGATGCGCTGTCTGAACAGCGGGTCCGTCTCCAGCGCCGCGGCCATGGCGTTACCGGCGAACTTGGCCCGCCGGTTCGGCGCGAATCGGGCGTACTGCCTCAACTGGACGGGCAGTTCGGCCATCGTCAGACCGCCGAAGCCGTCCGAGACGATCTGCACGACACGTCGGCGCACGCCGTCGGGCAGCGGACGGTCGAGCACCTCGGCGGTGCCGTCGTCCGGCTCCCCGCCCGTGGTCTCCACCATCCGTTCACCCCAATATCCGTGCGGGGCCCGCTCCGTCAGGAGCCGGCGCCCGGCCTGTCCACGAGTTCGACCTGATCCACCGCGTTGCACCAGCGGCACCGCACCGACTCGATGGTCTCACTGACCACCTCGCGCTCCTCGACCTTCGGCTCACCGGCCAGGTCGAGGTGTACGTACTCGACGACCTTCGAGGAGCGGGTGACGTCGAAACGCGTGAGGTTGCCGCAGAGGGCGCAGCGCCAGCGGGTCTTGGCGTCGGGCAGGGGAACTGTCATAGGGCGGTCGCTTTCCTTCTAGTGTCCGTCCGGCGCCGGTCTCCCGGTGCATGTGGCTCGTAACCCTACGGCCTGGCGGGTACTCGACGCTCGGCTGTCCGCGGCGGCGAGGCGGTCTGTGTGCATCGGTGTGGTTACGTCATGCTCTGCACCATGATCGGCAATTGGAGTACGGCGGTCGGCAGGGCGCTGCGGGGTCAGTCGGCGCCGGTGACATACGGGCTGATCGTCCTGTGCTGTCTGATCTTCGTGATCGGTCCCGCCTCGGGGCTCGATCCCGCGTACGGCACCGGGGACGAACTGCTGGTCGCCCAGCGGGCGTACTTCCGCCGCTGGGGCGTGGTCCCGGCCGACCTGTTCGGCGGGGCCCCGCGCGAGGCGCTCACCCCCGCCACCGCCCTGTTCATCCACGGCAGCTGGCTCCACCTCCTGGGCAACATGCTCTTCTTCTACGTCTTCGGGCTGATGACCGAGGAACGCATGGGCCATCTGGAGTTCGCCCTCTTCTACCTGGGCTGCGGATATCTGGCCCTGCTCGGCTACGCCGCCGCGAACGCCACCTCGCAGCAGTCCCTGGTCGGGGCCTCCGGGGCGATCTCCGCGGTGCTCGGCGCGTTCCTGTACCTGTTCCCCAAGGCCCGGGTGACCAGTCTCTTCCCGTTCCTGTTCTTCCTGCCGCTGCGGTTCCCGGCCTGGGTGGTGCTGCCGTTCTGGTTCACCCTGCAGTGGCTGGCGGCGGGCCGCAGCGCCTCGGGCCCCGGGGTCGCCTACCTGGCCCACCTCGTGGGCTTCTCCCTTGGTTTCGGCTACGCGTGGGCGCGGTTCCACCGCCGTACGGCCGTCGTGCCCGCTCCGGGGCTGCTGCCGGGGCCCCCGGTGGATCAGCCGGGTCGGGTGGACCGCGAGTAGGGTGAGATCCCCAGCAGCGGCCCCTAGGGAGAGAACCAGCCGTGATCACCGCGATCGTCCTCATCAAGACCAGCGTGGACCGGATCCCCGAGATCGCCGAGTCGATCGCGTCGCTGGAGAGCGTCAGCGAGGTCTTCTCCGTGACCGGCACCTACGACCTGATCGCGATGGTCCGGGTCAAGGCCCACGACGACCTCGCGGACGTCATTCCCGGCAAGATCAGCAAGATCCCGGGTGTCGAGGCGACGGACACGCACGTGGCGTTCCGTACGTACTCCCAGCACGACCTGGAGGCGGCGTTCGCGATCGGCCTCGACTCCTGACCGACGGCGGCACCGCCTCCGGACACGCTCGGGGCGTCAGACCGCCGGGACGCAGCGGCCGCCCTCGGTGCGGTACTGCCAGCGCGCGCCGTCCCTGACGAGCTCGCGCACCGCGCGGACGAAGCGCTCGACGTGCTCGTCGGGGGTGCCGGCCCCGAAGCTGACGCGGATGGCGTTGAGGGACTTCTCGCCGGGGGCCGCCTCGGGGGCGCCGCACTCCCCCTGGGTCTCCGGGTCGCTGCCGAGCAGCGTGCGGACCAGCGGGTGGGCGCAGAAGAGGCCGTCGCGGACACCGATGCCGTACTCGGCGGAGAGCGCGGCCGCGAAGTGCGAGCTGTTCCAGCCCTCGACGACGAAGGAGATGACGCCGACCCGCGGGGCGTCGTCACCGAAGAGGGACAGGACCCTGACCTCCGGAACTTCGGCGAGGCCCGCGCGGACGGTGCGGATCAGGTGCTGCTCACGGGCGACGAGGTTGTCGAAACCCTCCTCGGTGAGCGCCTTGCAGGCCGACGCGATCGAGTAGGCGCCGATGACGTTCGGCGAGCCGGCCTCGTGCCGGGCGGCGCTGTCGTGCCACTCCACGTCCACGCCGCCGTCCGCGCGCCGGGTGACCTTGCGGCTGGCGCCGCCGCCCGCGAGGTACGGCTCGGCGGCGAGCAGCCAGTCGGAGCGGCCCGCGAGGACACCGGAGCCGAAGGGCGCGTACAGCTTGTGCCCGGAGAAGGCGACCCAGTCGACGTCGAGATCCTGGACCGACACCGGGTGGTGCGGGGCGAGCTGGGCGGCGTCGAGGACGATGCGGGCGCCGTGGGCGTGCGCGGCGGCGGCCAGCTCCCGCACCGGCCACAGCTCCCCGGTGACGTTCGAGGCGCCGGTGACGCAGACGAGGGCCGGTCCGTAGGGGTCGCGGCCGGCGAGGGCCTGCTCCAGGGTGTCGACGGCCTCGCCCGGGGTGCGCGGGGCGTTCAGGTAGGTCACGCGGGCGTCGCGCCAGGGCAGCAGCGAGGCGTGGTGCTCGGTCTCGAAGACGAAGACCTGGCAGTCGGCCGGGAGCGCGGCGGCGAGCAGGTTGAGCGAGTCGGTGGTGGAGCGAGTGAAGACCACCTGGTCGCCGGCGCGGCAGTCGAGGAACTCCTCGACGGTCCGGCGGGCGTTCTCGAAGAGGTCGGTGGACAGCTGCGAGAGGTAGCCGGCACCCCGGTGGACGCTGCCGTAGTACGGCGCGTACGCGGCCACGTCGTCCCACACCCGCTGGAGGGCGGGCGCGCTGGCGGCGTAGTCGAGGGCCGCGTAGGTCACCTCGCCGCCGGTGACGAGCGGGACGGTGACATCCCGGCCCAGAACGGCCAGAGGGGCACAAACGGACTGGTCGGCGGCAACGGTGGAGACAGACATGGCGAGCTCCTGTGAGAGGCAGGCGGGATCACCGCGCGAGCCGGCCGCCCGCAGGCAGGGCTCAGCGCAGGAAGGTGAAAAAGGGTGTGCGGAGGCGGGGCTCTACGCCCTATCGCATTCGCTTGCTCACAGAAGGCTCCCTCGAACGACCAGGACCCCTGGTTGCATCCGCCCGGAGGGCGGGAGGGGTCCGCGCTTGCCGTAGGCCTCGCTGCCTACGACCTGGTCTTCACCCGGGGCACCCCGCCACGGACGGAGGGTTGCCGGACAGCCGGCCGGGGCCTGATGGCTGTCACTCATGACCTGGTACAGCATCTTGCCAGAGGATCTTCCACGCGCAAGGCGCAGTCCGGATTCTGGACTGCGCCTTGCTCTGTGTCACGGGTGGATCAGGCGTTGCTGGCGGCCACCCAGCGGTCCAGGGTGCGCTTCGCGGCGCCGGAGTCGATCGCCTCGGCCGCTTTCTCCATTCCGTCGCGGAGTTGGTCCGCGAGCGGCGCGCCGGTCGGCGACAGGGCCACCAGGGCCGCCGCCGAGTTCAGCAGCACCGCGTCCCGCACGGGCCCCTTCTCGCCGTCCAGGAGGCGCCGGGCGACCTCCGCGTTGTACGAGGCGTCCGCGCCGCGCAGGGCCTCCACCGGGACGATGTCGAGCCCGACGTCGCGGGGGTCGAAGCGCTCTTCGGTGACCTTGCCGTCGCGGACGACCCAGACGTGGGAGCCCGCGGTGGTGGTCAGTTCGTCGAGACCGTCGTCGCCGCGGAAGACGAGCGAGGAGTTGCCGCGCTCGGCGAACACGCCGGCCACGATCGGCGCCATGCGGGGGTCGGCGACGCCGACCGCCTGGGCCTTCACCCGTGCCGGGTTGGTCAGCGGGCCGAGCACGTTGAAGGTGGTCCGGATGCCCAACTGGCCGCGTGCCGCCGCCACATGACGCAGCGCCGGGTGGAACTTGACCGCGAAGCAGAAGGTGATCCCGGCCTCCTCGGCCACCTCGGCGACCCGGCTCACCGGCAGTTGGAGATTGACGCCGAGCTTCTCCAGGACGTCCGACGCCCCGGACGCGGAGGACGCGGCCCGGTTGCCGTGCTTGACGACCTTGGCGCCGGTGCCGGCCACCACGATCGAGGACATCGTGGAGATGTTGACGGTCTTCGCGCCGTCGCCGCCCGTACCGACGATGTCGACGGTGTGTCCGGGCACCTCGATCACGTTGGCGTGCTCGTACATCGCCCGGACGAGTCCGGTGATCTCCTGGACGGTCTCGCCCTTGGCCCGCAGGGCCACCACGAAGCCGGCGATCTGCGCGTCGGTCGCCTCGCCGCGCATGATGCGGTCCATCGCCCAGGCCGTGTCGTCCGCGCTCTGGTCACGGCCTTCGAGCAGGCCGTTCAGTACCGCGGGCCAGGAACGGCCCGCCGCGGTGTCGCCTCCAGCGGGGTTCACAGCGCTCATGGTCGCTCCTGGGTTCGTAGGTCACGCGGTCGTGGGTGACGGGTCGTAGGTGACACGGGGTGGATCACCCCGCACCACGGGGTGAGTCCACCCTATCCAGCCCGGGAGACGGCAAAGAGCCCCGTCCATTGCCTGGACGGGGCTCCTGCCGTGGCGAACTGCCGGGGATCAGTGGTGGCCGTGGCCGCTCGTGATCTCCTTGTACTCCTCGACGGTGGGCTTGGGGATCTGGTTGTCCTCCCCGTAGAAGCCCTGGCTCATCTTGGCGCGCAGCTTCGTCGCGCCCGAGACCTTGCGCTCGACACCGTTCTCGTCGACCGTCGGGCCGATCTCGGCCGGCTTGTACTGGTCGTGCGCGGTGAGCGTGTGCAGCGCGTCCTGGCTGAGCGGCTCGTGGACCTCGATGAACTCACCGTGCGGCAGGCGCTTGATGATGCCCGACTCTCGGCCGTGCAGCACCTTGTCCCGGTCCCGGCGCTGGAGGCCGAGGCAGACCCGCTTGGTGGCGATGAAGGTGAGCACCGGCACGACGAAGAACGCGATCCGCACGAACCAGGTGATCGAGTTGATCGACAGGTGGAAGTGCGTGGCCCAGATGTCGTTGCCGCCGCCGACGAGCAGGACGAAGTACCAGCTGATCCAGGCGGCACCGAACGCGGTCCGGGTCGGGACGTTGCGCGGGCGGTCCAGGATGTGGTGCTCGCGCTTGTCGCCGGTGACCCAGGACTCGATGAACGGGTAGACCGCGATCGCGACCAGGACCAGCGGGAAGACCACCAGCGGGATGAACACACCCAGGACGAGCGTGTGGCCCCAGAGGTTGATCTCCCAGCCCGGCATGACACGGATCAGGCCTTCGGAGAAGCCCATGTACCAGTCGGGCTGGGCGCCCGTGGACACCATGTCCGGACGGTACGGACCCATCGCCCAGATCGGGTTGATCGAGGCGATCGCCGCGATGGCCGCGATGACACCGAAGACCAGGAAGAAGAAGCCTCCGGCCTTGGCCATGTAGACCGGCAGCAGCGGCATGCCGACGACGTTGTTGTTCGTCTTGCCGGGGCCCGCGAACTGCGTGTGCTTGTGGTAGAAGACCAGGATCAGGTGGCCCACCACCAGGCCGAGCATGATGCCCGGCAGCAGCAGCACGTGCACCGAGTAGAAGCGGGCCACGAAGTCGCCGCCCGGGAACTCGCCGCCGAACAGGAAGAACGACAGGTACGTGCCCACGATCGGCACGGACAGGACCGCGCCTTCCATGAAGCGGACACCGGTGCCGGAGAGCAGGTCGTCCGGGAGCGAGTAACCGGTGAAGCCGGTGAACATGCCGAGGACGAACAGCAGGAATCCGAAGACCCAGTTGACCTCACGCGGCTTGCGGAACGCACCCGTGAAGAACACGCGCATCATGTGCACGAACATGCCGGCGAGGAAGACCAGCGCCGCCCAGTGGTGGATCTGCCGGATCAGCAGACCACCGCGCACATCGAAGGAGATGTGCATGGTCGAGTTGAACGCCTCGGACATCAGCTGGCCCTGCAGCGGGATGTAGCTGCCGTGGTACTCCACCTCGTTCATCGACGGGTGGAAGAACAGCGTCAGGTACACACCCGTGAGGATGATGATGATGAAGCTGTACAGGCAGATCTCACCCAGCATGAACGACCAGTGGTCGGGGAAGATCTTGCGCATGTTGGACTTGGCCAGGGAGTAGATCCCCAGACGGCCGTCGGCCCAGTCGGCGACCCGCTCACCGGCGGGTGCCTTCTCGCGCGAGGAGCGCGAGTCGGAGGTGGTGGTAGTGCTCATCCGCGCTCCCAGAATGCAGGACCGACGGGCTGCGTGAAGTCGCTGAGCGCCTCGAGGTAGCCCTCAGCGTTCACACCGATCTGCAGCTGCGGCAGGGCGTGACCCGCCGGGCCGAAGATGACCCGGGCGCCGTCGGAGAGGTCGAAGGTGGACTGGTGGCACGGGCACAGCGCGTGGTGCGTCTGCTGCTCGTACAGGGAGATCGGGCAGCCGACGTGGGTGCAGATCTTCGAGAAGGCCACGATGCCGTCGTAGGACCAATCGACTTCCTGCTTGTCCTTGATGTTGTCCGGCTGGAGCCGGATGACCATCAGGGCCGCCTTGGCGATCTCCTTCTGGAAGTCCTCGTCGTCCGTCTCCAGGCCCTCGGGCTTGGCGAAGGTGAGCGAACCGACGGCCACGTCCGAGGGACGCAGCGGCTCGTTCGTGTTCATGTTGACGAGGAGCTTGCCCTTGGACCACAGCGTGTGGCGCAGCTTCGTGCCGGGCAGCGGACCGAGGTCGCGCAGCAGGATGACGCCGGAGAGCGGGAACAGGGCCAGCGCGCCGAACATCGTGTTGCGGATCAGCTTGCGGCGGCCGAGCGCGGACTCCTTGGCACCCTGCTTGAAGTCGGCCAGGACCTTGGCCTTGACCGCGGGCTCCGCCTCGATCGGGTGACGCTCGTCGGCGATCTCCACGTCGGACATCAGGGTGCGGGCCCAGTGGACCGCGCCCGCGCCGATCGCGAACAGCGCCACACCGAGCGACATGCCCAGCGCGAAGTTCAGCGCGCCGATGTGCCCGAGCGGGAAGACGAAGATCGACTTGTCGTTCGGGATCGCCACGTACGAGGCGATGAAGCCGACGGTGGCCAGCATCGACAGCACGAACAGCATGGCGACAAGGCGCTCGGACCGCTTGGCGGCCCGCTCGTCGATGTCCTGGATGCGGTGCTCGTGGGGCGGCAGCCCCGGGTCCGCGAACGGGTTCTGCTCGTCCGCGACGGCTACCGCGCCATGACCGTGCTCGGCGTGGTCGTCGGAGGCCCGCTCAGCGGGCACGTTCTCTTCTGGAATGTCTTGGCTACTCATGACTTCTTGGCCTTTGCGGTCCGAGCGGCGACCCAGACGGCGACGGCGACCAGGGTTCCGAGACCGAAGACCCAGCCGAACAGGCCCTCGCTGACCGGCCCGAGGCCGCCCAGCTCAAGACCGCCCGGGCTCACGGTGTCGTCACCGTTGACCGCTTTGAGGTACGCGATGATGTCCTGCTTGTTCTTCTCCGACAGCGTGGTGTCGGGGAAGGACGGCATGTTCTGCGGGCCCGTCTGCATGGCCTCGTAGATGTGCTTCGGGTCGACACCGTCCAGGCTCGGCGCGAACTTGCCGTGCGTCAGCGCGCCGCCCTTGCCGGTGAAGTTGTGGCACTGGGCGCAGTTCGTACGGAAGAGTTCACCGCCGTTGGCGATGTCCGCGCCCTCGGGGCTGACCTGGTTCTTGGTCGGAATCGAGGGGCCGGCGCCGAGCGTGGCGATGTAGGCCGCGAGCTGGTCGATCTCGGCCTGCGAGTAGATGACCTTCTTGCGCGGGATCTGAGCGCCCGGCTGCTGGGCCGGCATACGGCCGGTGCCGACCTGGAAGTCGACCGCCGCGGCGCCCACACCCACCAGGCTCGGACCGTCGGAGCTGCCCTGACCGCCGGTTCCGTGGCAGCTTGCGCAGCCCACGGAGTACAGCTTCTTGCCCTCGGTGATACCGAGGGACTGGGCGGTTTCATCGGCCTGCGCCTTGCCCGCGGGTGCGAACGCGGCGTACAGCCCCCCGGTGGCCGCCAGCGCGAGGAGTAGGACGACGACCGCCGCCAGCGGATGGCGTCGTCGTGCGGAGAGCTTTTTCACGGATTACCCCGGTGTCAGGATCTTCTGCGTCGGTGCTTCTGGATGTTTCGGGCGGTGCGCCCGATTACTTGATCAGGTAGATCGTGGCGAAAAGGCCGATCCAGACGACATCGACGAAGTGCCAGTAGTAGGACACGACGATGGCGGCGGTTGCCTGCTCGTGAGTGAACCTCCGAGCCGCGTAGGTGCGACCGAGGACCAGCAGGAAGGCGATGAGGCCGCCTGTCACATGCAGTCCGTGGAAGCCGGTGGTCAGGTAGAACACCGAGCCGTACGGGTCGGAGGAGAGCGAGAGCCCGTCCTTCTTGACCAGTTCGGTGTACTCGAAGACCTGACCGCCGATGAAGATCGCACCCATGATGAAGGTGACGATGAACCACATCCGGAGCTTCTTCACGTCCCCGCGCTCGGCGGCGAACACGCCGAGCTGACAGGTCAGGGAGGAGAGCACCAGGATCGTGGTGTTCGTCGCCGAGAACGGAAGGTTCAGGCTGGACGCCATTTCCTTCCAGTGATCCGGCCCGGTCACCGATCGCAGGGTGAAGTACATCGCGAAGAGGGCCGCGAAGAACATCAGCTCGGAACTCAGCCAGATGATGGTTCCGACGCTGGTGAGGTTCGGCCGATTGACCGACGGGTGCGCGTGCCCGGTTTCTACTGTCGTTGCTGTCGCCACGACCGACATTATGTCGGTCGCTTATCCCGCCCTCACCCCGGGGGGTGCCGTTCGGGGTGTTGACGGGGTGTGTCCAGCCCGTATGGCCCATCGAAGCCCTGTCCGAACCGGTGTTGACGAGGTGTTCAAGGGAGTAGCATCCGCGCATCGGGCCGGGGACGATCAGCCCGATCGCTTGATGTCCGTACGACGCTGACGTCTCGGAGGAAGAATGCAGCCGACCGCCACGGTGCTGGTCTACAGCGATGACTCCAACACCCGCGCACAGGTGCGGCTCGCCACCGGGCGCAGGCCCGCACCGGACGTGCCCCTCGTCGAGTTCATCGAGTGCGCGACGCCGGCCGCCGTCATCAGGGAGCTGGACAAGGGCGGCATCGACGTCTGCGTGCTGGACGGCGAGGCGGTGCCGATGGGCGGCATGGGGGTGTGCCGGCAGATCAAGGACGAAATCTTCAACTGCCCGCCCGCGCTCGTGCTCATCGGGCGCCCGCAGGACGCCTGGCTGGCCACCTGGAGCCGTGCCGACGCCGCGGTGACCCTACCGGTCGACCCGGTGGAGTTCGCCGCCTCACTGGCCTCCCTGCTGCGTCGCGTGAACCTGCTGAGCGCCTGAGGAACCCGCGCCCCTCGGGGCGCGGCCTCACACGCTCTCGGGGCGCGGCCTCACACGCTCTCGGGGCGCAGTCTCGCGCGCTGGGCCGGGCTCGGGGCGTCCGGGGATCCGCCCACGAGGGCGCTGCCGTCGCGCCAGTTCTTCCAGGCGAGGTTCCAGTCGCCGAAGCCGTTGCCGAACGCGTCCATCGTCTTGCCCTCGGAGTTGACGACCTTGACGATGTCGCCCTCGTTGAACGTGTTGAAGAACCACTCCGCGTTCTCGGTGCTCATGCCGGTGCAGCCGTGGCTGACGTTGGCGTACCCCTGGGAGCCGGTCGACCAGGGCGCGGCGTGGACGTACTCACCGCTCCAGGTGACCCGGGTCGCATAGCGCACCTCCAGGTCGTAGGAGTCCGAACTGCCCTCGGCGATGCCGATGCTGGTACCGCGCATCCGTACGAGGGACTCCTTGCCGAGCACGACCTTGACGCCGTTGCGGGTGTCGAAGCCGGGCTTGCCCGTGGTGACGGGGATCTCCTTGATGTCCTGGCCGTTGCGGTAGACGGTCATGGAGTGGGTGGCCGCGTCGGTCAGGGCGAGCAGGCTGTCGCCCGTGGTGATCTTCACAGTCTTGGCGCCGCCGCCCCACAGGCGTTCGCCGATCCTGATGCCGGCGAGGTTGCTGTGGGCCGTCACGCTGGCGTGGGCGGGCCAGTACTCCTTGGGGCGGTAGTGCAGCGTCTTGTCGTCCACCCAGTGCCAGGCGCCGTCCACCGCGGGGATGGAGTCGACCCTGAGGGCGCGTTCGACGATGGCGCGGGCCGCCTTGTCCTTGACGGGGGCGCTGAGCTCGGCCGTTATTGGCTGTCCGACGCCGTACTTGCCCGTCTTGGGCCCGAACTCGACGTTCAGCAGCTTCTTCGTCTTCGGCGTACTGGTGTCGAAGCCGATGACCTTGCGGCCGGGCGCGCCGTCCTCGTCCTCGGTGCTCACGCGCACCGTGTAGTGGGCTCCTGCGGCGAGAGGCGAGGTGCTGTGCCAGCGGCTGCCGTCGGCGGCCAGTTCGCCCGCGACATAGCGTCCTGACGCGTCCGTGGCGGTCACGTCGGTGATGCGCCCGCCATCACTCTCGGAGGTGATTTCCAGGGGCTTGTCGGGGTCGACCTTGGCCGACTTCTTGCTGTCTCCGGAGAGGCCCTTGAACGAGATCTGTCCCGCCGCGTCGTACGGCTTCGCCGAGAGCGGGTGGTCGTCGGAGCCGCAGGCGGTGGCGCCCGCTCCGAGGGCGACCACCAGCGCGGTGCAGCTGACGACCGTGCGGATTCGCGGTGAGTGGTTCATGAGCTCACGTTATGAACGCTCGTCAAGCACGGCGCGCCGAGTGAGCCGACTGAGGGACAGAAGTCGCGGCAAACGAGGGAGCCCGGACTCTCCTGACGGAGTGTCCGGGCTCCCGGGCGTTCAGCGCGTGCTACTGGGTGCGGTTCTCACCGTGGTAGTACTCGAAGACCCAGCCCCACAGGCCCAGCGCGATGAGCGGGGCCGAGAAGTAGAGCAGCCACCAGCCGAACACGACGGACGTGAAGGCGAGCGCGCCACCGACACCGAGCGAGAGCGGCTGCCAGCTGTGCGGGCTGAAGAAACCCACCTCGCCGGCCTCGTCCGCGACGTCGGCCTCCTTGTTGTCCTGTGCCAGCTGGTCGACCCGCCGGGCCGTGAAGGCCAGGTAGTAGCCGATCATCATGCTGAGGCCGAAGCCCATGAAGAGGGCCGTGGTACCGGCCGGCTCCTTGGACCACACGCCGTAGACGATCCCCATGACGAGGATGAACACGGCCAGCCAGAGGAACATCTTGCCTTGGACCTTCACTTGCCGGCCTCCTTGCCACCAGAGAGGGACGCCGAACCGTGACCGGCGTTCTCGAGCTGGTCGAGAGCGGCGATCTCCGGGTGGTGCAGGTCGAACGCCGGGGATTCACTGCGGATCCGCGGCAGGGTGAGGAAGTTGTGCCGCGGCGGCGGGCACGAGGTCGCCCACTCCAGCGAACGGCCGTAGCCCCACGGGTCGTCGACCTCGACCTTCTTGCCGTACTTCGCCGTCTTCCACACGTTGTAGAGGAACGGCAGGATCGACAGGCCGAGCAGGAACGAGCTGATCGTCGAGATCGTGTTCAGCGTGGTGAAGCCGTCGGCCGCGAGGTAGTCCGCGTAACGACGCGGCATGCCCTCGGCACCGAGCCAGTGCTGCACCAGGAACGTGCCGTGGAAGCCCACGAACAGCGTCCAGAAGGTGATCTTGCCGAGACGCTCGTCGAGCATCTTGCCGGTCATCTTCGGCCACCAGAAGTGGAAGCCGGAGAACATCGCGAACACCACGGTGCCGAAGACGACGTAGTGGAAGTGCGCCACCACGAAGTACGAGTCGGACACGTGGAAGTCCATCGGCGGCGAGGCCAGGATGACGCCGGTCAGACCACCGAAGGTGAACGTGATGAGGAAGCCGACGGCCCAGAGCATCGGTGTCTCGAAGGACAGCGAGCCCTTCCACATCGTTCCGATCCAGTTGAAGAACTTCACGCCGGTCGGTACGGCGATGAGGAACGTCATGAAGGAGAAGAACGGGAGCAGTACGCCACCGGTGACGTACATGTGGTGCGCCCACACGGTCACGGAGAGACCGGCGATCGCGATGGTCGCGCCGATCAGGCCCATGTAACCGAACATCGGCTTGCGCGAGAACACCGGGATGACTTCGGAGATGATGCCGAAGAACGGCAGGGCGATGATGTACACCTCTGGATGGCCGAAGAACCAGAAGAGGTGTTGCCAGAGCAGGGCTCCGCCGTTTGCCGCGTCGAACACATGCGCACCGAATTTTCGGTCCGCCTCCAGCGCGAACAGCGCCGCCGCGAGGACGGGGAAGGCCAGCAGCACCAGAACCGCGGTGAGCAGGACGTTCCACACGAAGATCGGCATACGGAACATCGTCATGCCGGGAGCGCGCATGCAGATGATCGTGGTGATGAAGTTGACCGCGCCGAGGATGGTGCCGAAGCCGGAGAAGGCCAGACCCATGATCCACATGTCCGCGCCGATGCCGGGCGAGCGGACCGCGTCCGAGAGCGGGCTGTAGGCGAACCAGCCGAAGTCGGCCGCGCCCTGCGGGGTGAGGAAGCCGCCGACCGCGAGCGTCGAGCCGAAGAGGTACAGCCAGTAGGCGAACATGTTCAGCCGCGGGAACGCCACGTCGGGCGCGCCGATCTGCAGCGGCATGATCCAGTTCGTGAAACCGGCGAACAGCGGCGTCGCGAACATCAGCAGCATGATCGTGCCGTGCATCGTGAACGCCTGGTTGAACTGCTCGTTCGACATGATCTGCAGTCCGGGACGCGCCAGTTCGGCACGCATCAGCAGCGCCATGACGCCACCGACGAGGAAGAACGCGAACGACGTCACGAGGTACAGCGTGCCGATCGTCTTGTGGTCAGTGGTGGTGAGCCACTTGATCACGACGCTGCCGGGCTGCTTGCGCCGTACCGGCAGCTCGTTCTCGTACGAGTCTTCGGCTGCGTCGGCACCCTGGGGTTCGTTGAGGATGCTCACAGGTTGTTCGTCTCCCGGTTCTTCTCGTGGCCCGTCTGCTCAATGCCGGCCGGGACGTAACCGGTCTGTCCCTTGGCCGCGAGCTGCTTGAGGTGGGCCTCGTAGCGCTCGGGGGAGACGACCTTCACGTTGAAGAGCATCCGGGAGTGGTCGACGCCGCACAGTTCGGCGCACTTGCCCATGAAGGTGCCCTGGTGGTTCGGGGTCACCTGGAAGGCGTTGGTGTGCCCCGGGATGACGTCCTGCTTCATGAGGAACGGCACCACCCAGAAGGAGTGGATGACGTCACGCGAAGTGAGGACGAAGCGGACCGTCTTGCCCTCGGGAAGCCAGAGGGTCGGACCGGGATTGCCCGTCTGCGGGTTCTTCGTGGCGGGCGTGCCGACGTCGTAGACACCGCCGGCGTTCGCCGGGAAGTCCTTCTTGAACCGGTCCGGAATGGCGGCCAGGTTCGGGTCGGTCTTGGCGTTCCCGGAAGAACCGGGGACGTTCTCGATGTAGTTGAAGCCCCAGCTCCACTGGAAGCCGACCACGTTGACCGTGACGTCGGGCTTCGGGCTGAGACTGAGGAGCTTCGTCTCGTCACGGGCGGTGAAGTAGAACAGCACCGAGACGATGATGAGCGGGACCACCGTGTACAGCGCCTCGATGGGCATGTTGTACCGGGTCTGCGGAGGAACTTCGACCTTGGTCCGGCTGCGCCGGTGGAAGATGACGCTCCACAGGATCAGGCCCCAGACCAGCACGCCCGTAGCGAGCGCGGCCGCCCACGAGCCCTGCCAGAGGGAGAGGATCCGCGGAGCCTGCTCCGTGACCGGGGTGGGCATACCAAGGCGGGGGAAGTCTTCCCAGTTGTACGAGCAACCAGTGGCTGTCGCCAGGACCAGGCCCGCAGTCATTGCCTGCAGCAGCTTCCGCCGCATCGGGCGCCGCGGCGAGCGGTCGGAGCCGTTGGGACTCACGTAGCGCCTTCCCGAGAGTCTCGCCCGCGCTGTTGGCTGCGGCCTTCTCGCTGGTCGGTCGCCGCCCTGCGTCGGGCAGGGGTTTGGATGTTTATGCGGACCAAACCCTACTGGACGCTATTTGGGGTCGCGCGGGGAGGGTGCCCAACGCGCCGCCCGACTCCCCGAAGGAGTGCTGTTTCGCCTACAAGGCGATGTCAGAGTACCTGGAATGCCCCAGTCCGGATGGCTTCTGACGCCCCCTCCGGAGCACGGGCTAGCGTGGTGACGTGTCCTACTTCGACGCCGCGTCCGCGGCTCCGCTGCACCCCGTCGCCCGACAGGCCCTCCAGGCCTCGCTCGACGAGGGGTGGGCCGATCCCGCCCGTCTCTACCGTGAGGGCCGGCGGGCCCGGCTGCTCCTCGACGCGGCCCGCGAGGCGGCGGCCGACGCGGTGGGCTGCCGCCCCGACGAACTGGCCTTCACCACCTCCGGCACCCGAGCGGTGCACTCCGGGATCGAGGGCGCCCTGGCGGGTCGGCGGCGCGTCGGAGACCACCTGATCGTGTCAGCCGTCGAACACTCGTCGGTACTCCATTCGACAGACGCCCACGAGGCGTCGGGCGGCGCGGTGACCCGGGTTCAGGTCGACCGCGCGGGCCGGGTGTCCCCCTCTTCCTACGCCGCGGCCCTGCGCCCCGACACCGCGCTGGCCTGCCTCCAGTCCGCCAACCACGAGGTGGGCACGGAGCAGCCGGTGGCCGAGGTGGCACAGATGTGCCGGGAGGCAGGGGTGCCCCTGCTGGTGGACGCGGCGCAGTCGCTGGGCTGGGGGCGGGTGGAGGGCGCCTGGTCCCTGCTGACGGCAAGTGCCCACAAATGGGGCGGCCCTTCGGGCGTCGGACTGCTCGTCGTACGCAAAGGGGTACGGTTCGCGCCCCAAGGGCCCGCGGACGAGCGGGAGTCGGGGCGGGCGGCGGGGTTCGAGAACATCCCGGCGATCGTGGCCGCGGCGGCTTCGCTGCGTGCCGTCCACGCGGAGGCGGCCGTGGAGGCGGTGCGGCTGCGTGAACTGACGGAGCGGATCCGCGCACGGGTGCCCGCACTGGTGCCGGACGTCGAGGTGGTCGGCGACGCGGTCCACCGGCTCCCGGGGATCGTCACCTTCTCCTGTCTCTATGTCGACGGAGAGACTCTGCTCCACGAACTGGACCGCACGGGCTTCTCGGTCTCCTCGGGCTCGTCCTGCACGAGCAGCACCCTCATCCCCAGCCATGTCCTGAAGGCCATGGGCGTCCTGAGCGAGGGCAATGTGCGGGTGTCGCTGCCGCCCGGCACCTCGGAGGAGGACGTCGACCGCTTCCTGTCGGTCCTCCCGGGCGTGGTCGCGGGGGTCCGCGAGAAGCTGGGGGCGCCGACGGCGGTGACGAAGGTCCCCGCCTCCGTCGACACGCTGGTGGTCGACGCGCTGGGCAGGCGCTGCCCGATCCCCGTGATCGAACTGGCCAAGGTCATCGGGGACGTGCCGGTCGGCGGCACGGTCCGGGTCCTGTCCGACGACGAGGCGGCCCGCCTCGACATCCCCGCGTGGTGCGAGATGCGGGGCCAGGAGTACGTCGGGGAGGAGCCGGCGGACTGCGGCTCGGCCTATGTGGTCCGCCGGCTGTCCTAGCTGTCCCGGCTGCCCTGGAACCTGACCCGCGAGCCGGGCCGGAACCTCCACCCGGGCGGGGCGGACTCCCGCCTCCGCCCGGGCGAGCCGGTCCCTGGCCTCCGTGCGACGGAGGCGGGCCCGGACCGTGGCCTAGGAGAGGTGCGCCCGAACCTCGGTGGCGGCCTCGTGGCCGTACGCCTTGGTGAAGCGGTCCATGAAGTGGGCGCGGCTCAGCTGGTACTCCTGGGTGCCGACCGTCTCGATGACCAGGGTGGCGAGCATGCAGCCGACCTGGGCGGCGCGCTCCAGGGAGACACCCCAGGCGAGACCGGAGAGGAAGCCGGCGCGGAACGCGTCACCGACACCCGTCGGGTCCGCCTTGAGCTCCTCCTCGGGGCAGCCGACCTCGATCGGGTCGTCGCCGGCGCGCTCGACACGGACACCGCGCGAGCCGAGGGTGGTCACCCGGTGGCCGACCTTGGAGAGGATCTCCTCGTCGGTCCAGCCCGTCTTGGACTCGATGAGCCCCTTCTCGTACTCGTTCGAGAAGAGGAACGTCGCGCCGTCCAGCAGGACCCGGATCTCGTCGCCGTTCATGCGCGCGATCTGCTGCGAGAAGTCGGCGGCGAAGGGGATCGCGCGCGAGCGGCACTCCTCGGTGTGGCGGAGCATCCCCTCGGGGTCGTCCGCGCCGATCAGGACGAGGTCGAGACCGCCGACCCGGTCGGCGACGGCCTTGAGTTCGATGAGGCGGGCCTCGCTCATCGCGCCCGTGTAGAAGGAGCCGATCTGGTTGTGGTCGGCGTCGGTGGTGCACACGAAGCGAGCGGTGTGCAGCACCTCGGAGATGCGCACGGAGGCGGTGTCGACGCCGTGCCGGTCCAGCCAGGCGCGGTACTCGTCGAAGTCGGAGCCCGCCGCCCCGACCAGGATCGGACGGGTACCGAGCTGGCCCATGCCGAACGCGATGTTCGCGCCGACCCCGCCCCGGCGGACATCGAGGTTGTCGACCAGGAAGGAGAGGGAGACCGTGTGCAGCTGATCGGCGACCAACTGGTCGGCGAAACGGCCGGGGAAGGTCATGAGGTGGTCGGTGGCGATGGAGCCGGTGACTGCGATACGCACGGCTAGGACACGCTCCTGCGAGGGGAGGGGATTGACACTTAACGCTACCGGGTCCGCACACGACCCCTGAAGGGCCAAAACTACCCGATAGTAGATCTTTCTTCGTGGCGGCAACGGTGCATACGGTTCCGGTATGACGAACCTCAAGGTCCATGACACCGCCCCGCTCGGCCCGGTCAGTGACCTGGAAGGCGATCTGGCGTCGCTGCGCGGCGACTGCGCCCGGATGGCCGGCCACTGGTCGGCTCCCGCACCGGTCCCTCCCCTCCACGTCTCCCTCTCCCTCATCCACGGGGTGACCGTTCCGCCCACCTCGGCACGACTGCTGGACGCGATGTCCGACTACGGCGACTGACCGGCGGCGGCCCGAGCGGTGCCGCCGTACGGGTGAGAGCCCCGGCGGCGCCGAACGGGTGAAGACGGAGTGCGCTCGCAGGGAACCGTGCGCTCCCCCGCTGCGTCCCATCGCTGTCCCCCGTATAGGGGATGCGCTATACGACCCTGGAGAGCCCGTCATTGACAGGGCCGGGTCATGGGAAAGCAGTGGAGCCGAAGGAGCGATGCGGTGAGCACCGAGCGACCCGACAACGACGCGACCGAACCCGTCGAGGGTCACGCCAGGGGTCCCGTCGAGGGCGCCGTCGCGGGTCCCGCCGGGGAGGTGGCCGACGGATCTGTCGGCAGCCCCGCCGAGGACACCACCGACGGGACCACCGCGGATTCCGCCGAGGTACCCGGCGAGCGTTCCCCCGAGGGGACGGTCGAAGGCCCCGCCGAGGGGACGGTCCAGGGTCCCGGCGAAGACGCCGACGCGGGTCCGGGCGAAGGCGCCGTCGAGGGTGCCGCCCAGAGGCCGGGCGAAGACGCCGACAAGGGTTCTGGCGCGGGTCCCGGCGAAGGCGTTGTCGAGGGTGCCGACGCGGGTCTCGGGGGTCCCGGCGAAGGCGTTGTCGAAGGTGCCGACGCGGGTCCGGGCGCGGGTGCCGTCGAGCGCCGTACGTCGGGCCGCGACGAAGTGTCCGGCGAGGACCCCGGCGAGGGTGACAGCAAGAGTCCCGTCGCGGGTCCCACCGAAACGGCAGCCGCTGAGAGTCCCCTCGAAGGCGGTGCCGACGACAGGCCCGTCGAAGACGGTGCCGCGGGCCTCACCGAGGGCAGTGCCGAAGGGCACGCCAAGGGTTCCGTCGCGGGCAGCCCCTCGGAGGGCTCCCCCGACGAACACGGCGACGGCTCCCTCGGAGGTCCCCTCCAGGGAATCGTCGGAGGTCGCGTCGAGGGTGCCGGGGCTGGTGGGGCGCGTCGGCGGAACACCCCGGCGGTCGTCGCCTCGGTCGTCGCCGCTGTGCTGCTCGTCGGGGGCGGCGGCGCGTACCTCGCCGCGACCGCGTCCGGCGGCAGCCGTTCCGGTGCACCCGGCGCCGACGGCACTCCCCCTCGGCTCGCCCTCGACGGCTACGCCGCGAACACCACGAGCACCGGGGCCACGGGCGGTACCGCCGGCATCGCGCCCGGCGAGCCCAACCCCTACGGCACGACCTACCGCGCGGACGGCACACTCCCCACCGGACCGAACTCGGCGCACGTCCAGTGGGCCGAGGGCAGGGTGACCCGGGCCGAGGTGGCCCGGCTCGCCAAGGCCCTGGACCTGGCGGGCACTCCCCGGCTCGTCGGGGACGCCTGGACGGTCGGCACCGCCAAGGACGGCGCCGAACCGAACCTGCGGGTGAACGCGGACGCCCCGGGGACCTGGACCTTCAGCTCCTACATTCCGGGGACCGACAACTGCGCCAAGGGCAAGATGTGCCGGCCGATCGGCTCCGGCTCCCTGACCGACTCCGCGCCGCCCCCGGTGAGTGAGGCGGCGGCCAAGAAGGCGGCGGCGCCCGTGCTGAAGGCGGTGGGCCAGGACGACGCGAAGCTGGACGCGAGCCAACTCATGGGCAGCGTGCGGGTGGTGAACGCGGACCCGGTGGTGGGCGGACTGCCCACGTACGGGTGGACGACCGGCCTCCAGATCAACGTGGAGGGTCATGTCATCGGCGGCAGCGGCCAGTTGAAGACGCCGGTGGAGGGGGACGCGTACCCGGTCGTCGGCGCGCGGAAGACGCTGGACCTGATGAACGGGTCGGCGTCCGCAACGGGCGACCGGCGCATGGGCATCGGCGGCTGCGCCAGCCCCGTACCGCTGAAGGACCGGGACGAGATGCCGTGCGAGCACCCGACCCCGGCACTGAAGCCGGAGTCGGCGACCGTCGTGAAGGCCACCTTCGGACTGGCGGCGCACCGCGCGAACGGGCGGCAGGCACTGGTGCCGTCCTGGCTGTTCGAGGTGCGGTCGCCGGGCGCGGGCGACACCTACACCGTGACGCATCCGGCGGTCGACCCGAAGTTCCTGGCCTCGCCGGAATCCTCGGCGCAGCCGAGTCCGGATCCGACCCTGCCGTCGACCGAGCCGTCCTCGCCGGCGGCCACCCGTGACGTCGACGTCCAGGGCTACACCGCGGACGGGAAGGACCTGACGGTCGGCTTCACCGGCGGGGTGTGCTCCGACTACACGGCGTCGGCGAGCGAGAGCTCCGGCAAGGTCACGGTGACCGTGACGGAGAAGCCCTGGAAGAACAAGATCTGCATCTTGATCGCCAAGATCTACAAGAAGACGGTGCACCTGGACGCCCCGCTCGACGGCCGCGAGGTCGTGGGGACGGACGGCAAGGCGATCCACCACGGGGACTTCGACATCCCCCAGACGTCCGGAACGGCGTCGACCGGGTCCCGGTAGCGGCTGCCCGGTCCCGGATACGCGAAGGCGGCGTCCCTGTCGGAGGGGGACGCTGTCTTCGTCCGTACCCGGCGGTACGCACGCGTTCGGCCGGAGCCGTGAGCCGCGGGCTCGGCTCGGTGGCAGTCGGGTCCGGCTGAACACGGGCCCGGAACGGTCTCGGGCCCCGCCGGTCCCGGACTAGCTGAAGGAGTCGCCGCAGGCGCAGGAGCCTGTCGCGTTCGGGTTGTCGATCGTGAAGCCCTGCTTCTCGATGGTGTCCACGAAGTCGATCGAGGCGCCGCCCAGGTACGGGGCGCTCATGCGGTCGGTGACGACCTTCACACCGTCGAAGTCCTTGACGACATCGCCGTCGAGCGAACGCTCGTCGAAGAAGAGCTGGTATCGCAGGCCGGAGCAGCCACCGGGCTGAACGGCGACGCGCAGCGCCAGATCCTCGCGGCCTTCCTGGTCGAGCAGGGCCTTGACCTTGGCCGCGGCGGCGTCGGACAGGATGATGCCGTCGCTCACGGTGGTGGTCTCGTCCGATACGGACATCTGCTTCTCTCCCGGGTTGTACGGAGACTGCTTGCCGACGGTTGCAACCGGCGGGGCCGCGGATTCATTCCGGGGCCGAGCTCATGTCTTGTGCCTTCTCTCTTCATGCTCGCACATACGCCCGCGCACGAACACCGGCCTGTGGACAACCCCACGGACACCCGGGTGTCACCCGCCGGAGAGGCGACCGGGATTCACGTCACATGGACGCTATGGCCATCGTCAACGTGACGTGAAGCGGTTATGATAGATAGCGTCAATTCGACGAAAAGGCATCGTTCCGCCGGGCCCGCTCCTTACGAGCCCGGCGAGCCGCAGAAACAGAAAGGGTGCGTGTCGTGACCACCGCCCAGACCCAGGACCTCGACGTACAGCCGACGCCCCTCGCTCTGCTGCTGCTCGGCCGCCAGGCCGACCCGAAGAGCGAGCGGGGCGTCGAGTGCCCCGGCGACCTGCCCTCGCCGTCCGACCCGGACCTGGTCGAGCGCGCGCGTGCGGCCAAGGAGAAGCTCGGCGACAAGGTCTTCGTGCTCGGCCACCACTACCAGCGCGACGAGGTCATCCAGTTCGCGGACGTCACGGGTGACTCCTTCAAGCTGGCCCGCGACGCGGCGGCCCGTCCGGAGGCCGAGTACATCGTCTTCTGCGGTGTGCACTTCATGGCGGAGTCCGCCGACATCCTCACCGGCGACGCACAGAAGGTCGTCCTGCCGGACCTCGCCGCGGGCTGCTCGATGGCCGACATGGCCACCGCCGAGCAGGTCGCCGAGTGCTGGGACGTGCTGACCGAGGCCGGCGTGGCCGAGCGGGTCGTGCCCGTCTCGTACATGAACTCGTCCGCGGACATCAAGGCGTTCACCGGCAAGCACGGTGGCACGATCTGCACGTCGTCGAACGCCCAGCGGGCCCTCGAGTGGGCCTTCGAACAGGGTTCGCAGGTGCTGTTCCTGCCCGACCAGCACCTCGGCCGCAACACCGCCGTCCGCGACCTGGGCATGTCCCTGGACGACTGCGTGGTCTACAACCCGCACAAGCCGAACGGCGGGCTGACCGCGGAGCAGCTGCGCGGCGCCAAGATGATCCTGTGGCGCGGCCACTGCTCGGTGCACGGCCGCTTCAGCGTGGACTCGGTGAACGACGTGCGCGAGCGCATCCCCGGCGTCAACGTCCTCGTGCACCCCGAGTGCAAGCACGAGGTCGTCGCGGCGGCGGACTACGTCGGTTCCACGGAGTACATCATCAAGGCCTTGGAGGCGGCCCCGGCCGGCTCCAAGTGGGCGATCGGCACGGAGCTGAACCTCGTACGGCGCCTGGCGAACCGTTTCGCGCCCGAGGGCAAGGAGATCGTCTTCCTCGACAAGACGGTCTGCTTCTGCTCGACGATGAACCGCATCGACCTGCCGCACCTGGTGTGGACCCTGGAGTCCCTCGCCGAGGGCAACCTCGTCAACCGCATCGAGGTCGACAAGGAGACCGAGGCGTTCGCGAAGCTGGCGCTGGAGCGGATGCTGGCGCTGCCGTAACCGTGTGTCACGCGTGGCCGCCGTGGACCGTGAGTCGAACGTCGGCCGTCGTGGATCCGAAGTCACGGGCAACGGGCGCCCCTCGGCATGAGGGGCGCCCCTTGTCGTCGGGCCGTCAGCAGTAGAGGTTGGCTCCCGGCGTGACGCCGAGGATCGATGTGAAGCGCTGGTAGGCGTCCACGCGGCTCTGCACCTGTGCGGGGTTTCTGCCGTCGCACTCCAGCGAGCCGTTGATGCTGCGGATGGTCTGGCCGAAGCCGGCGCTGTTGACCATCGCGTTGTGGGGGGTCATGGTGCCGGGGCCCGACTGGGTGTTCCAGTACCACAGGCCGGTCTTCCAGGCCACGGCCGAGTCGTT